>JAUMDQ010000173.1:0-10084 GCA_032121715.1 Flavobacterium sp. | reverse complement strand
TCTACACGTCAAGTTTTCTTCAATGAAACGAAAGTTCCGGTTGAAAACATGCTTTCTGAAAGAGGAAACGGTTTTAAAATAGCAATGAATGCTTTGAATGTGGGTCGTATCAAATTGGCTGCTGCTTGTTTGGACGCTCAGCGCAGAGTCATTTCAGGTTCAGTAAAATATGCTAATGAAAGAATCCAGTTCAACACTGCTATTTCTCAGTTTGGTGCAATTCGTGCTAAGTTAGCGGAAATGGCTACGAGCTGTTATGCAGGAGAAAGTGCTTCTTACCGTGCTGCTAAAGATATTGAAGATAGAATCTCAGCTCGTGAAGCTGAAGGATCTTCGCATCAAGAAGCAGAACTAAAAGGTGTTGAAGAATACGCAATCGAATGTTCTATCTTAAAAGTAGCTGTTTCAGAAGATGTACAAAACTGTGCCGATGAAGGAATTCAAATCTTTGGTGGAATGGGATTCTCTGAAGATACTCCAATGGAAAGTGCATGGAGAGATGCCCGAATTGCACGTATTTACGAAGGTACAAACGAAATTAACAGAATGCTTTCAGTAGGAATGTTGATTAAGAAAGCTATGAAAGGACATGTTGATTTACTAGGACCTGCATCAAAAGTACAAGAAGAATTAATGGGGATTCCATCATTTGAAACCCCTGATTATTCTGAATTATTTGCTGAAGAAAAAGAAATGATTGGCAAATTGAAAAAAGCATTTTTAATGGTTGCCGGTGGAGCGGTTCAAAAATACGGTCCAGATTTAGATGCTCATCAACAATTATTGATGGCAGCTTCCGATATTTTAATCGAAATCTATATGGCTGAAAGTACTATTCTTAGAACGGAAAAACTAGCTAAAAAAGAAGGCGAAGCAAAAGTACAAGAGCAAATTGCTATGGCAAAATTATACTTATACAAAGCCGTAGATATCGTTACTCAAAAAGGGAAAGAAAGTGTTATTTCATTTGCTGAAGGTGATGAACAACGTATGATGTTAATGGGATTACGTCGTTTTACAAAATATACGAATATGCCTAATATTGTTGGATTAAGAGAAATAATCACTACAAAATTAGTCGCAGAAAATGAATATTGTTTTTAATAAAAATTAGTTTTTAGTTTTTTTTTTAACCGTCTTGTACCTGAAAAACAAGACGGTTTTTTTATGGTTTTTATTTTTTCTGATAAAAAGTCCGACAACTTATTCCTAATTTTTACTCGGAATTACGTCTATGGTCTTCTTCTTTATCTCAGTTACTTCGACTTTAATCCCAACGGAATACTCATTTGGAATTATTTTATTACCGTGAGAATTGGCATATACTTTGGTAAATTCTGCTCCAAAATATAGTATTATAGCTGAATAATACACCCAAATTAATATAATAATTACTGAACCTGCAGCACCATAAACTGTAGCTACGGTTGAACTTCCCAAATAAAAACCGATAGCAAATTTACCAAACATAAAGAAAAACGAAGTAAAACTGGAACCTATTAAAGCATCCTTCCAACCAATATTACCATCAGGTAAAGTTTTGAAAATAGTAGCAAACAACATAGTAGTTGTGGCAAACAATACTAATAAATTGAAAATATAAAATATATAAACTGTGGTATCCGGAAAATAAACCAATAGTCGCGTATTTATAACATCCATAACTGTGTTAACCATTAAACTCACCATCAATAAAAAACCTACAGAAGCAATCATAGAAAATGACATCAACCTATTCTTAATAAATTTCATAATCCCTTTATTAGGTTTTGCTTTTAATCCCCAAATAAAGTTTATAGAACTTTGTATTTCAGCAAACACACCCGAAGCACCAATAAGCAACATTACCCCTCCAAAAACAGCCGCAAATGTATTGCTGTCTGACAGTTCTATATTCTTGATTGTCTCTTGAATTTGGATTGCTGCTTCATTGCCAACCATACCATTAATTTGCCCAAAGAATCTTCACGTAACCGCTTCTCTACCAAAGAAAAAACTAAAAATAGACAAGATGATAATTAACAAGGGGGGTAATGAAAATATAGTATAATAGGACAGTGAGGCACTTAATTTAATGGCATTGTCTTCATCAAATTCTTGATACGTACGTTTGAGTAAACTCCAACTCGTCAAGGCTATTTCTTTGTGTTTCATTTTTATTTTTTTATATATTCATTCAAAATAAAGAATTCTGATTTTCATTAATTTAAAGTAAACAACATCTCCTTTGAGACTATTCATTTATTGTTACATTCAAAATTACAAAGATATTCGACACAAATTTGAATTGAATTTTACATAATTCCAATGTGATTTAAACGTTTTCAAATACATCCGGAATAAAAAAACAACCAAATTTTAAGTCTTTCTTAACCCATCCCTATTATTTAATGTTTAAATTTATATTCTTATTTAATAACCTTTTTAGGATAAATTTTCAACCTATGGAAAATAATAATACACGAAGAAATTTTTTAAAACAAACAGCAATACTTTCAACAGGGACAATAATTGGCTCTAGCTTATTAAATTCAGCATTTGCCTCTGAAAATCCTGTAAAATTAGAAAATCAAATCCTAGAATTAGACACTATGGATGTTCAAGGTAATTATAGTCTTCCAAAATTACCATATACCTATGATGCTTTAGAGCCACATATCGATAAAACAACGATGGAAATTCATCACAGTAAACACCATCAAGCATATGTTACAAATTTGAACAAAGCAATAGAAACATTAGATAAGAACTTAGTTGAACATTCGAAATCACTAGAAAGTATCTTCGAAAAAATGTCTAAATTTCCAGAAGCTATTCGTAATAATGGTGGTGGACATTACAATCACAGCTTATTCTGGAGTTTAATGAAACCAAATGGCGGTGGTACTCCAAAAGGGAAATTAGGCGACGCAATAACTGCTACTTTTGGTTCTTTTGATGAATTTAAAAAACAATTCAGTGATGCTTCTATGAAACGATTTGGTTCAGGTTGGGCTTGGTTAGTAGTTCAAGATGGAAAATTAGTTATTGGTTCTACAGCAAATCAAGACAATCCATTAATGAGTTTGCGTGGCAAAGGATTGAAGGGAAAACCAGTTTTAGCTTTAGACGTTTGGGAACATGCTTATTATCTAAAAAATCAAAACCGCAGAGCCGATTATATCGCTTCTTTTTGGAATGTAGTCAATTGGGATGCGGCTGAAACTCTATTCAATTCTTAAACATTAATAAAAGCCCTGTTTTCATTATAATTCAGGGCTTCAATATTTATAAATACATTTTAATAAGTATAAAAATCTCCTTTAACTACTTAATAACTCTATTAGAAATACTACTTGATTCTATGAATCTTTCATCAAAAATTATAACATTTTAATTAATCTTGTTTAAAACTAAAAAAACAATGCTAATTAATTGTAGTATCTGTGTTAAACTAAAAAACACAAGTTAAAACTAGCGTAAAAAAGTATAGCTTTGTACTTTCAAATTTAAGCAATGATTAACCCTTCGGCATCAGGTTGGATAGATAAATTTTTTATTGAACAAAAAGTTTCAGAGCAAACGGTTTCTACAACTACTGATTCCTTTTATCAAAAAGTTAGGGAAACAGGATTTATTTATGGCCACATCATCACATTTGATACTATAAATCCCATTGAAACCAAAGGATGGTTTAAAGAAGAGATTTCTAAAGTTGCATTATTAAATACTTTATATGGTGTTTTTTGTTTGACCAATAACGAAATCAGTTCCGAAAATTTTATCAAACAAACGGTTGCTTTTTACAATCAAATGAACCCTGAAGGTTTTAGTTTGTTTAAAAAAATTCTCCCTAAAAATTCCCTTTCATTAACACTAGAGAAAATAATTGATGAGCGTGTTCAAACTAACGATAGTATCATCAGTAAAAATTTCTCTCATTTGGTGACTAATGCTTTACTTTTTATAGATGTCTTAGCTTTTCGTCAATATTTACTACATGGTGAAATTCCAGAAAAATACTTGAAGAAAATTGAGGAAACCATTGTAAATATTGTGACACTAGCTTTAAAAATTAAATCTAAAAAATCGCAGTATGATGATTTGTTAATAAAACTTTTTGAAGCCTCAATACGCTATAGTAAATTTTCTCGAATCTCTGTACAAAGTCTGGAAACACTTCAATTGGAATATTTTTCAAACGAATTAGAGCACTATTATTTGATAGACATTGCCGGAATGGCTTTATGGAGCGACGGTAAAATTGAGAACAATGAGTCCTATTTTTTACATTCATTGGCTGAAACGGTATCGGTTTCAGATGCCTTTGTAAAGCAAAGTATTGACAATACCGATGCTTTTATAGCAAAACATAAAAAAGAGATACCGTATTTTAATTATTCAAATCCTGTCAAACATTTTTACGATCAAACAACTCAAAGTGTCGTCACGTTGATAAGTCGCAATAAAAATAGATTGATAAAGGAAATTGTACAAAGTAAAGAGTTAATGGTACTATTAGCCTATTCAACTCGTAGAGATTTAGATGAAAAAGAGAAGAAAAAAGTAAAAAAACAACTTTTGGAAATTTGTAAAACCATTCCCTCGTTGACTATATTTTTACTTCCAGGTGGCAGTTTGTTATTACCTATTTTAATCAAATTCATTCCTACTTTATTACCATCTGCTTTTAATGAAAATCTAGATGACCAATAAAAAAGCCGCTTAAAGCGGCTTTTTTGTTAAAACTTAAGTTGATATACTTCATCTAAATCTCTTTCAGAACTAATGTTAACGTTCAAATCCGTTACAAAACCAGAATTAAGTCCGTAAGCCCATCCGTGTAAAGTCAAATCTTGACCGTTTCTCCAAGCAGCTTGAACAATTGAAGTTTTAGCTAAATCAAAAACTTGTTCTTTTACATTTAATTCAACAAAAGTATTAAAACGCTCCGTTTCGTCCTGAATAGAATCTAAATAACTACTGTGCAAACGGTATACATCTTTTATGTGGCGAATCCAGTTATCAATAATACCTATAGAATCATTCCCCATTGCAGCCTTGACACCTCCGCAACCATAATGACCACAAACAAGTACATGCTTTACTTTCAATACATTCACAGCATAATCCAATACACTCAACATATTCATATCACTATGCACTACCATATTAGCAATGTTTCTATGAACAAAAACTTCTCCAGGTTTCGCTCCTACAATTTCATTTGCGGGAACCCTGCTATCTGAACAACCTATCCACAATAATGGCGGTGTTTGCCCTTTGGCTAGATCTTGGAAATAATTTGGGTCTTTTTCTAACGAAGTTTCAACCCATTTTTTATTATTTTCTAATATTTTTTTATAAAAATCGCTCATATTTTTTTGTCTAATTATTTTATTTATACAACTGTTTATTGCTAATCAATACAATGTAAAGAAACTTCTTTTTTTACATTAAATTCCTAATTAATTTGAGTTTTATTCTTTGATGAATTCTTCATCAGGTGTAACTTTTTTAACCATAACTCTTTTTGCAGCATCATAATAATGCTCAATAGTAACATGATTTTGCGAACCTTCAGTATTTTCTAACTGATACGCCTTTTTAAACCCTTTCAACTTCACTCGTATGTTATTATCTATAGCTCGAGTAGTTTTAAATTCGTGGATTAAATCCAAAATATCATGCGCAATATAGACCGTATCTTTTGCATCAATAATAACCTTAGAATTTTCTGGAATATGATTCAATGTTTGTTTGATCGCCGCTTTGTTTAAGAAAGAAACTTCTTGAGCTAAATCAATATGAATCACATCTCCATCTGCATATTCCTCTTTTCTAAAAAAATAAGCTCTCTTCAGATTCCCTTTCAAAACGAAAATGATACTAATGATAATTCCTAATGTAACTCCTTTCAATAAATCTAAAAATACAACTGCTAATAATGTGGCAATAAAAGGTACAAATTGATATTTCCCTTTTTCCCAAAAATGTTTGAAAGTAGCTGGCTTAGCTAATTTATATCCAACTAAAATTAACACAGCCGCAAGTGTAGCTAGTGGAATTTTATTGAGAACGATAGGAATAGCAAGTACACTAACCAACAACAACATTCCGTGAATTATAGTAGACATTTTAGACTTGGCACCTGCATTACTGTTTGCAGAGGTACGAACAATAACTGAAGTCAATGGTAAACCTCCAAAAAGTGAACTCACCATATTACCAACTCCTTGCGCTTTTAATTCCTTATTTGTATCTGTATAGCGTTTTTGAACATCCATTCTGTCTGCTGCTTCGATGCTTAAAAGTGTCTCAATAGAAGCAACAATAGCAATTGTAAGAGCGACTACCCAAACTTTTGGATTAGAAACGCCAGAAAAGTTAGGTGTAACTATAATTGCTTTAAATTCTTCAAAAGAGGATGGAACTGGTAAAGAAACTAGATGTTCTTTTCCAATAGCCAAAGCACTTCCGGTACCAATGAAAATTTCATTCAAAATAACGCCAAGAGTAACCGCAATCAATGCTCCTGGAACTAATTTTAATTTTTTCAAAAAAGGAACTTTATCCCAAGAAATCAAAATTGTCATAGAAACCAATGTAATAACGATTGAACCGATTTGGATATAATCAAAAATACTAAATAGCGCAGAAAATGTATTACTACCATCCATTTGTGAAAAAGCTTGATCACCTTCAAAATCAGCATCGTAACCAAATGCATGTGGTAGTTGTTTCAATATAATAATAATTCCAATCCCTGCTAGCATACCTTCGATAACATTTGTTGGAAAATAGTTAGAAATACTTCCTGCTTTAGCAAAACCTAATATTAATTGTACCAGACCTGCAATGAAAACTGCAGTTAAAAAAACATCAAATGCACCTAAATCTGTAATTGCAGTAAGGACAATTGCAGTTAGACCTGCGGCTGGTCCAGAGACACTTATATTAGATGTACTTAAATAACCAACAACTATTCCTCCCACAATTCCTGAAATAATCCCTGAAAATAAAGGAGCACCAGAAGCCATTGCAATACCTAAACACAATGGTAGCGCCACCAAAAAAACCACTAAACCAGACGCAAAATCGGATTTAAGGTTAGCAAAAAGACTGATTTTTTTTGTCATAATACCAAACTAAAAATTGAATACATATTTATTCACATGCTATATGTGAAAATTGATTTTAAAAAATTAAAATCGAAATTGTATTACACTTCGTTGGGCGGGGGAATAAATATAGAGGACGTAATTTTATCGTGTTTTGATAAATTCTCTGATAGAATAGCGCTAGAAGATAGTCTCGATGAAGCGATAACTTCAGTAGGCGATTCTAAATAAAAAAAAGTCTTAATTTCTTTGAGCGAGTGCTCTTCTTCGGACATGCTATAGAAAATGGAAATATCAGCACTTTTCTCAATCACAGTAACTATCGTTGGCGTGATTAGAAAAGCAATAAATAGAATTAAAAATATTTTAGATATCATTTTCATTGCCGCAAAAATAGAATTAAGTTTATTAAAAGAACTATGGTTTTTCTAAATTTAGAAAAAAATTAACATTAAATAAAAGTATTAAACTATAAAATTATTTCATTTTTTTTAAATTCATATAAAACTACAAACTTTCTTCTAATCAAGCGTGTATTATCCAAATAGTTTTTTCTTGTTCTACAATAAAATCACTAATCATAGAATTTGTTCCTTCATCATTTATTTCTCCCACTTTACTTAAAATCTCTCTTTCTATTTTTAACAATTAAATGTACTCTTTTTAATCATTTGAAATATTATTACTCACAATTAATTATTAATTATACAATCTTCAAAAGTATGAAGCGGTGTTACGCCAACTGTAAGAACTCTTTCAGCTATTAAATCAACTTTTATTTGTGCATCTGTGCATAATTCTTCAAATTTTACATGTAATTCAAAAAAAACCGTTTACCTCAAATATTCCAATAAATCCCTCTTAAATTTTGATAATAAACTTGAAAATTAGATCACAAAACATTCAATTTATTAACGAACAATTCTGATTGCTTTACTGGTAATCCTAAAATTTTTGTTTTCATAATTTTTTTATACATATTTGGACAAGAAAACGCCGCTTTGCACTATAAGTCAAATTGATTGTTTTTATATTTGCATCAGATATTACTATAAAAATGACAATCACTCAACTAAAATATGTTCTTGCTGTAGCCGAACACAAAAATTTCACACTAGCTGCCGAAAAATGTTTTGTAACTCAACCTACATTGAGTATGCAAATTCAAAAAATAGAAGAAGAATTAAGCATTCAGATATTTGACAGAACCAAAAAACCAATTCAGCTTACAGATATTGGTCAGAAAATCGTAAATCAAGCAAAAAACATAGTCAATGAAGCCGATCGGATTCAAGATATAGTTGAACAGCAAAAAGGATTTATTGGAGGCGAATTCAGATTGGGAATAATTCCAACAATTATGCCTACATTATTGCCAATGTTCTTAAATAATTTCATCAAAAAATACCCTAAAGTAAAACTCATAATTGAAGAGTTGAATACAGAAGATATTATCCTAAAACTAAACAATGGTCATCTTGATGCTGCCATTGCCGCCACTCCATTAATGGAGGAAAAAATAAAAGAAATTGTTTTGTATTACGAACCTTTTGTAGCATACATTCCTGAAAGTCATCATCATTTTCAAAAAGAAGAAATTGAAGTTTCAGACTTAAACCTTGACGAAATATTATTATTACAAGATGGACATTGTTTTCGAGATGGAATTTTGAATTTATGCAAAAATGTGACTAAAAATGAAACCAGTCGTTTTCAAATTGAAAGTGGAAGTTTTGAAACCCTTATAAAATTAGCAGACGAAGGTTTAGGAACAACACTACTTCCTTATTTACATACCTTAGATTTAAAAGAAACAGATAAATTAAAACTACGCCACTTCAAAGAACCTAAACCTGCCAGAGAAGTTAGTCTAATCTTTCCTAAGAGCGAATTAAAAATACAGATAATTGATGCGCTTCGAAATACAATTGCAGGCGTTATTAAGGGCGCTATTGTGTTTCAAAATGTTCAAATTATCAGTTCACTTCCCAAAAAATAAAAAAAGGAACCGTTTTTAGCGGTTCCTTTTTTTTATGAATTTACGATTAATAAACATTGTTTTAATTCTGGTTTTCCAATGGTGAAATTTAATAACCATTCTCGCAATTGTTCCATTTCGTATGGTAATAATGTTTTGATGGCTTTTTCTAGCTCCTTACAAAAAAGCAATGGATCAAAACTCACTCTTTCTAAAATTGATTTTGTATAATCATACATGATTTTTGACATAGTAAACGTTGATTTTAGTTAGATTTGGATTCTAAATTGCTGTAAAAATACATTTTTTTTTATTACAACATAGTAATTTAACTTAGTTTTAATTTTTTTATTTTTTACTGATTAATTCAACTCTTCAAACTTATAAAGCATTAATAACAAACTACTTAAACCACAAACACTATTTCTTTGTAGCCCGAAACATTTCTCTTTTTCCCGGTGGTCCAGCAAGTTTTTCAACTGTAAAACCTACTTCGATCATACTTCTTTTTACAACTCCTCTTGCAGCATAAGTCACCAAAACACCATTCGCTTTAAGCGCCTTATACATCTTTTCGAAAATAGCTGTACTCCACAATTCAGGTTGTACTCTATATCCAAAAGCATCAAAATAAATCAAATCAAATTGATCAATATCATCAATTTCTTCAAAAAACTGTTTCCTTTTTGTAAGCGAAAAATCATCTCTTAAATCATTTTTTTCTTCCCAATTACTTTCATGCATTTTATCAAAAATTGCACTTTCTTGACTTGCATTTAATTCTGTGACATAATTCATCGATAAAACTTCATCTACTGAAATGGGGTAGGCTTCTACTCCTACATAATCAATCGATTGCTGCATTTTTTTTGCCTCCAACAAAGTGATAAAAGCATTTAAACCAGTTCCAAAACCAATTTCTAAAATAGCTATTGATTTATCTTTGAATAGGGAAAGTCCATTTTCAATAAAAACATGTTTCGCTTCCTGAATCGCCCCATGTTTA
>JAUMDQ010000172.1:0-5675 GCA_032121715.1 Flavobacterium sp. | reverse complement strand
CGGTTTATATTAAATTTAAATTTAATTTTTATTTTATTTTTTTCATTTTTCTAAACTTGGTGGTGGTTTGATGGTATTTGTAAATGTGATTAATTTGATAATGTTTAGACATCATTTAAAATAAAATCAACTTAAACTAAATGGCAATTTATCAATATTATTTAGCATTTATTCCTCAAGTTGGTTTACTAAAAAAATACGGAGTAATTCCAACAGAAATAAATGTAACTACAGAAGATGGATATTTTAATGCCAATACTGAACAATATTGGGAATTAGCAGGAATAAATTTTGACAACATTAAACTTGAAATTGACAGATTAATCGATAAAGCAGACTGGGGAAACGATGAAGAATGTTTCAATTGGAAAACATATACAAATGAAGTAGACAATGATGCTTCAATGTCTGTAAATTCACTAACTAAAAAGATTGAACATCTTTCGTTTAGAGCAGATTTAAGAGAGTCCAAATTGAAATTTTTAAATGGAATGTTAGATTTGGCTAAAAAAAAGGAAATGTTGCTTATGGACAGAAAAGGAAAAATCTTCTCACCTGAATACAATGAAATTGAAAATTATATAAAAAACTCAAACTCCTTTAAATTTATAGAAAATCCTGAAAAATTTTTAGACGATTTGAGTAAAGGAAAAATTACTATTGAATAAAAAGCCAGCCACTAACAGCTACTACAACGGATTTGGGCATTAGGCTTAATTGGAAAATGGTTTTGTATTTGGCAGTTTAGTGATAACCGAAAAATAAATCTTAATTTAGAACCCAAACCCGCTGTAGTACCAGAACGTTGTATGCTATTTTAACAGACAAGAAGAAATGAAGAAGCACATCATATTATCATTAAATTTTTTATTCCTACTACTATTTTCTTCGTGTGAAAAAGTTTATTTTACTAACCTTAGAAATTCTACGGATTCAGACTTAATTTTAGAAATAGTTCTTGATAAAGATTCTGTAAATAAATACAATAACCATCTGAAAGAATCTACAATAATTAGTTTTAATAATGGTGGTAAGCTTATAAAAATTGATTCAACAAATTATATTGCGACTTTCTTACTAAAATCTAAAGAAGAATATACTTTCGAAGGTGGATTAGGTGAAAAACCTAAATTCACGGAAATTTCTAAAATTAATATTTATGGAAAAGATACTTTGAGAATAAATTCTAGAGCAGAAATGTTTAAAAACTTTGAAGAAGAAAGTAATCGACAATATGTCCTAGAAGTTAAATAAAAACAGCATACAACACACGCTAAAAGCAAGCTGGGCATTTGGCTTAATTTGAAGATGGTTTTCTATTTGAAATATTAGTATTTAACCGAAAGAGTACGCATTTTTAATCCCAGCCTGCGTGTAGCGCGGGAACGTCAGTCTGTCTAAAAACCTTAAAAAGTTCTCTGAGAATCATATATTTGAAAATTTTTAAAGATATGAGTCCGAATACTAAAACTCAAAATTGAGGTTATTAGACAGTCTGACGTTAGTAGCTATCCTCTTGAAAATCATGAACAACAAAACCAATTTATGACACAGAATCCAAAAATTTATAGGATTGATAAAGGAAATCGTCTTTTAAAAAAAATGAAGACTACGGAATCTGTCATAGAAAAAATAATAAATACTTCGGCTGTAACAAATTTCAATCCTGAAAGTCTTAAAAAGACAACAATTGAGAATATAAATTACTTTTTATACATATTTAATATAAATGATTTTGTTTCCGATTGGCAAGAGTTTTTACCAACTGAGCTAACTGAAGCCAATGATTTTACACAACAAAAATTGTCTTTAATTTTATTCATTGAAACTGAATTTGACATATTTTGCATAATTGGTGGAAATGCTTATCAAATCATTCTTCCATATATTGACCAATCTTTTGGTCTTAATGTTTATGCTCGAATAATGAAACCTGAAAACGATGAACTAGCTTCAATTAAATCAAGAGGAATTACAGGAGCTATTGTTGGCGAAAATCAACAATTTAGAGGTAAATATAAAATTATAGATTATATTAAGTTTGGTAAAATTCCACAAGAAATACATTTAAGACTGAGTACAGAAATTTCAGATTTACATTTTAATTTCCTAAAAAACAAACCAAATGAGAGAATACAAGTTTTTGTTGGTAAAGCTTTCAAAATAAAAAAAGGAGTAGATTTTGAAAGTCTTCATAAAATAATAAATGAACTTACAATAATAAATGAATTAGTTCCATCAGATTATCTTAGTTCATATCAAGAAATAACCGATCGTGATTTTATAGATAACTTCTGTAAGCCTGAATTAATGAATAGGATTTATAATGACATTGGAAATATTGACAATAAAAATTTAAGTCCTCATAATAAATTTGAACACGAGTTTACAAATCCAAACAACATCGAAAAATTTTACGAAGCTGACTATTATAAATTAAAGGAAAAGGATGAAGAAAAAGGTTACAGTGTTTTCAAAACTGTAAGCGACAGAACAGAAATATATAATGAAGTATTAAAAAGAGCTGTAGAAAGGTTTGGTGATAATGATCCATTTAATTTTAAAGTATTTCTACAAGGTGTTAGAGTTACTTGTTATCAAAATAACATAAAAAAAAGCACTGTTTCTTCAGGATTTATATTTCATATTTCTACAGAGTTTCCAGTACAAGGAAAGCCTATATTTCTCATTGATACTAAATGGTATTTATTAAGAGATTCGTTCATTAATGACTTAAAAATTAATACCGAACATATTTTAAAAACTTATGCAACACCAAGTAATGTTTTAAGTTTAAATTGGAATAAAAATGTAATCAAAACTGAAAAAAAATATAACTTACAGTACAATGTAATAGCTAATTATATCGTCATTGATACCATAATTGCAGATGGTTTGGAACTTTGCGACATTTTAAAATACGATGATGAAAATCTATATTTAATTCACGTGAAATATGGTTTTAGTTCAAATATGCGTGAATTAACAAATCAAGTGGTTATTTCAGCTAAAAGACTGAAAGAATCTTTAGGAACGGAAGAAAAGACCATTTTAGACAAAGTGTATTCAAGTTTAGTTGCTAAACAACATAACATTGATAATTTATCTCTTCAAGAATTCAAAAATTTGTTCAATAAAAAAATAAGTTACGTTTTAGCTTTTACATCACATTTAAAAGAAGATTTAAAAGTTGAATCCAATTTAGACAAATTCACTTCAAATATTGCTCGCTTTTCATTAATTCAATGTTCAAGTGATATGAGAACAAATTATTATAATTTACTAACATATCAAATTGAACGAGAATGACAGCCACTAACACACGCTACAAGTAATTTGGGGATTTGGCTTAATTGAAAAATGGTTTTGAATTTGTGATGATTACGCAAATTCGGGAATAGGGTTTAATTTAGACCTAATCTCGCCAAGCGCCAGAATGCTATCAATCAATTCAAGTGCTACAGTATTAAAAAACATCGAAATGAAAGAAACAGAATTTAAAAATAAATATTTCTACTGGGCAATTATTTTAATTGTTGGGGGATTATTACTAAAGACAATTTTTAGAACTTTTTACTATAATGGATCAATTGGTATTACATCAATGATATTGCAGTTTTTGCTTTTAGTTTTTATTTTGGCCAAACATAAATTTGCGAAAATTGGAATCATAATTTGGACAATTCTATTTTTGCTTCTTTTTTCGTTAATTCAATTAATACAAGGAATAATAAAGAATTTCAATGACGGAATAAACTCAAGTTGGTTTCAATATTATTCGTTAATATCTATAAATATTATTGCTGGAATAGTTATTCTATTTTACACAGTAAAAACTACAAAAATAGTTGTGATAAATAAAGAGCAAGAATCTAAATCGGAAAATGCCAGCCACGCGAATAACCACAATCGTTAGCTCAGTTTTGCAAACTGTGCCCTCAACAAGAAGCAAATAAAATAAGAGACAAACTGGATGGGATTGCTTCGTTTCTCGCAATGAGGTAAGCCTATCGCTAACAAATAAAATATCAAATAAGTACTAAACCATAAAAAACCAAACCAATGAAATTACTACTAACCACATTACTTGTATTGTTCAACCTTACAACATTCGCACAATCGAATGGATTTACTGGTGATTATAATCGCACACTTAATACGACAGAAAATGACATGTTCGACTATAAATTAACCTTAAATCAGGATGGAACATTCGTATTTCATTATTATTCTAAAATTAAAAACGGAATTCCAACTGAAGTAAATAAATATGGAAAAGGAAAATGGATCGCGAAAGACAATGTGATTACTTTTTCTTCGAACAAACAAGAAGACTTTGATGAAAAATATACGTTGGATTTCAATACATCCAAGGCGAGATTTGTCACTAAAAATCCCAGAGATAAAAGTGACCGCATCATCAAGACCAAACTTACGTTTGTTGAATCAGAAATTCCCTGGATGCAAAGACTGGATGTTTTTAAAATATAAATCTGTATAATAGCGTACCCAGCTCTGCAAGGTGTGAATAAGTTGTAATAGCAAAATATAATCGTGAATACCCTGCAAAGTTTACTGACTTCGAAACTATTCCAACAATCTACAAACACAGGAAAATAAAGGTTGCTAAAATAACAATGGCATATAATAATAGGTACGAAGTCGGGGGACTTCGCACAGCACGCAATTAAATATTATAATTGCTTAACCAAAAAATCCAAACACAAACATGCTACACTAATACATAAATCCAAACAACCAAACTGGAATTATAGTCCCATACCCTATTTCTATCATATCTTTGGCAATGTATGAATCTGGAATATCTATAATTTGTTTTCTGGTTTTGTTTTTGCCTCCTATTTCGAAAGTGTACTTTTTATTAAATTGTTAAATACAAACAACATTTTTAGGTGCTTTTTGTTGTTTTTAAACAACAATTTTTTATATTTTTTGTTGTATTTAAACCACATTTTTAAATTACCCTAAAAAATTATTAGTCAATGAGAATACGCGAAGTCCTCTACGGTATTTTCTTTCGTTATCATGAAAACAAAACGAAATTTTAGCCCTGATGGTAGCGGCATCCCACGCTTTTTGGCGTGGATACAGCGGACAGCAGGACGATTCGTCCTTGAAAAAAACATTCGTTCAGCTCCAAAAAAATAACACAACCGTTCATAACTCCTTCCGATTTCTTTTTAAAACCAATTTCTAAATTCCTAATTTGCACCCTTAAATCAGTAGGAGAAAATGAAGGTCTGTATTGCAGAAAAACCAAGTGTCGCCAGAGAAATCGCATCCGTTTTAGGAGCCAATACCAAGCACGACGGGTATTTTGAAGGCAATGGGTATCAAGTAACGTATACCTTTGGGCATTTGTGTACCTTGAAAGAACCGAATGATTACAAACCACACTGGAAAAGTTGGGATTTGAACAACTTACCCATGCTTCCCGAGAAATTTGAAACCAAAGTGGTGGAAAATTCGGGAATCCAAAAGCAATTCCGAATCATAAAAAGTTTGTTTGACAAAGCCGAGTTGGTCATTAATTGTGGCGATGCTGGACAAGAAGGAGAACTCATTCAGCGTTGGGTGATGAACGAAGCGCAGTACAAAGGCGAGGTACAACGCTTGTGGATTTCGTCCCTGACCACCGAAGCCATCAAAGAAGG
>JAUMDQ010000171.1:5516-7475 GCA_032121715.1 Flavobacterium sp. | reverse complement strand
GATTGTCATTTAAAACCGTATTCGTACCTACCAAAATAGCCTGCTCTTCTGTACGATATTTATGTACTAATTGTCTGGAATATTGGTTAGAAACGGCAATTGAAGTCTTGGAATCATTGACTAATGGTGCAATAAATCCATCTGCCGTTTCTGCCCATTTTAGGATAATATATGGTCTTTTTTTGTTGTGAAACGTAAAAAAGCGTTTGTTGCTTGCTAAACATTCTTTTTCTAAAACGTTCAATGTCACCTTACAACCGGCATTGGTTAATTTTTCAATGCCTTTTCCTGCGACTTCCGAATAACTATCGATACAGCCAATTACCACTTTCGGAATTTTATGTTCGATAATCAAATTGGCACATGGTGGTGTTTTTCCGAAATGACTACACGGTTCTAAACTTACATAAATGGTGCTTTCGGAAAGCAATTCTTTGTTTTTTACTGAGTTTATGGCGTTCACTTCCGCATGTGGTTCACCTGCTTTTTTGTGCCAACCTTCACCGATTATTTTTCCATTGTGTACAATTACACTTCCTACTAACGGATTAGGATATGTGGTTCCTAATCCATTTTTAGCCAATTGCAAACAGCGTTTCATGTAAATTTCATGCTTGATCATCTTACAAATTTAGTACTTTTACATTTTATATTTGCAAATGAACTACACAATACGAAAAATCGAACCAAAAGATAACCTGAAAATTGCTTCAGTTATCCGAAATATATTTGAAGAATTAGACGCGCCAAAAGTTGGAACTGCTTATGCTGACCCACATTTAAATACTTTGTTTGAAGTGTATCAAGCGGAAAATGAAATTTATTTTGTTGTAGAGACAAGTCACGACTTATCCGTACAAGAAAATGATGAGCCAATTATTTTAGGTGGTTGCGGTATCGGAAATTTAATTGATGCCGAATTTAAAATTTGTGAATTGCAAAAAATGTATTTGGCTAAAGAAGCTCGAGGAAAAGGAATTGCACAAGAGTTAATGCAGAAATGTTTAGTATTTGCCAAACAAGCAGGTTATGATAAATGTTATATTGAAACCTTACCATTTATGAAAGATGCTCAAAAGTTATATGTGAAATCTGGTTTCACTTATATTGATGCGCCACTGGGTTCGACAGGACATAATGCTTGTGATGTGTTTATGATTAAAGATTTGTAATAATTATGAAGAAATTAACCGTGTTTTTTATTGTGCTTTTTAGCCAAATTTTGTTTTCTCAAGAAAATAAAAAAGAATATGATTACATAAAAGATTATTATCAATTGGTGTATGAAGCCAATTATAATTATGAAATTGGAAATGATTCTTTAGCCTATAATTTATTGAAAAAAGCAGAAAGTAATTGTCCAATGCTAAATCAAAAAGGTATTTATGAAAAATATAAATATATTTTATTAATAGCAAAATTTAAAAAAACAGATAAAATTTACAAATTAATGTCGGAATTGATTGTAAATGAAGGATACAGATTTCAAACTTTTGAAAATGATTCCCTTTTTGATTATCTTAAGAGTTCTAAAAAATGGAGAAAGTTTAAAAAAAAATCCATTGTTTTAATGAGTAAATTTGATGCTAGCATTAATTATCAACTTAGAGCAGAATTGATAAAGATGAGAAACCTGGATCAGGCTACAAGAGCTAATGGATATAATGATGATACTAAAAAAGCTGATAGTATTAATGAATTGAAAATGAAGACCATTATTAAAGCTTGTGATTGTTTTCCAGTGCAACCAAAATTGATTGGAACATATAAAATTACCGAGGAAAATCCAGATTACTCTGTTTTTGTTTTTCATATTCAAGACGTAAAATATTGGCAACCTGTTTTTTATGATTTGGTTAAGAGAGGAAAAGCACCAACTGATATTGTTGGTAATTTAATTGATAGTAATCAAAGAATGTCTGGAA
The DNA here is from genome assembly GCA_032121715.1 of Flavobacterium sp. Classification (GTDB taxonomy): domain Bacteria; phylum Bacteroidota; class Bacteroidia; order Flavobacteriales; family Flavobacteriaceae; genus Flavobacterium. Next base: position 5,550 of record JAUMDQ010000171.1, on the reverse strand, counting down.
TGTTTTATTATGGAATTTATCAAAATATTTTAAA
>JAUMDQ010000171.1:0-5506 GCA_032121715.1 Flavobacterium sp. | reverse complement strand
CAAAATATCACACCTGATAGAATTATAGATTTTGAAAAACTTAATGAAAGAAGAATTGCTATCGGCTTACCAACTTGGGAATATCAGCAAAGAATGTATGAAATAACGAAAAAGAAATTTGGTTGGTAATATGCAAATTAAAAATCTAAAATATCATTTTTTCTCCGAATTACAAACGATTCAGGAAGGTTCAGAAATAGAAAGTTTCTTTTTTATTTTGACGGAATATTTACATAATTTAAAACGCATTGACATTTCATTAAATCCAGATTTTGAAGTTTCTGAAACAGATTTAGAAAAATGGAAGGCTATAATTTCAGAGCTAAAAACCGAAAAACCAATTCAATATATCACAGGTGAAGCTTGGTTTTATGGCTATCGATTTGAAGTCAATGAAAACACCTTAATTCCACGTCCAGAAACGGAAGAATTGGTAGAATGGATTGTGGAAAGTATTAAGAATGAAGTATCAAGTATTAAGATTTTGGATATTGGAACCGGTTCGGGTTGTATCCCGATTTCGTTAAAAAAAGAAATTCCGAATGCGATTGTTTCTGCGATTGATGTTTCGGAAAAAGCTTTAGAAACGGCGAATAAAAATGCTGTTGATAATGAAGTGGAAGTCAATTTTATCCTTCAAAATATTTTAGAAACCGAATTACTTATTGAAAAATATGATGTTATTGTTTCTAATCCGCCTTATGTTCGAAATCTAGAAAAAAAAGAAATTAAAAAGAATGTATTAGCTTACGAACCGCATTTGGCTTTGTTTGTAGATGATAATAATGCCTTGTTATTTTATAGGAAAATTGCTGAATTGGCGTTAACAAGTTTGTCGTCTAACGGAAAATTATTCTTTGAAATCAATCAATATCTAGGAAAAGAAACGGTTGAATTATTAGAGGATTTAGGTTTCAAAAATATTCAATTACGTAAAGATTTTGTGGGTAATGATAGAATGATTTGTTGTGAAGCCCCCTAACCCCCAAAGGGGAAATTGAAAGATTATAAAATTTAAGTCAAAATATTTTTAAATTATAATCCATCACGTTTGATAGAATATTCAATATATTTTTCATCAAATTCTAATTCCAAAGCAAGTCGAAGTAAAGCTGAATAGGAAAACCAAAATTTATTTTTGATTCTTTCGTTTACAAATTCTTCGCCAAATTCTTCTTTGTAGGAGTTAATTTCAGATTCCTCCAATTCCTCTGAATCTATTTCTAAAAGACTTTCTTTATGTTTAACTATTAAATTTTCTAAAGTAATCTTAGTGTCAATTCCAAAATCAAATAATTCTTGTAATTCCTCAGCATAATCTGTTTCGAAAAAGTCATTTTGTTTAGGTAAGGTTTGCGATAGAACGGAATAAATATCGTTTTGATTTAATTTTTCCAAAATTTAAATATTTTTAATGATGAATAACCAACTTTTAACACTTCCAAATTCTAGGGGCTTTACTCATAACGCAATGCCTCAACAGGATCCAATTTCGAAGCTTTAATCGCTGGATATAATCCTGAAATAATCGTTACCACAAAAGTAGTGGCAAAAGCAATCATAATGGCCACCCAAGGTATTACAAATTCAAAACCTGCTAAAGAGGCAATTAAAGAACCAAGTAATAAGCCTAAAATAATTCCTATAATTCCACCCATTTGACTGATGATAAATGTTTCGGTAAAAAACTGCCATGCAATTGTACCTCTTTTTGCACCAAGTGCTTTTCGGATACCGATTTCTCGTGTTCTTTCTGAAACAGAAACTAGCATAATATTCATTAAAGCAATTGTAGATCCAAAAATAGTAATTGCTCCAATAGCAATAGCTGCAACATTAATAACAGCAATGTTTTCTCCTAATTTCTGAATTAAATCATCGCTACGTTTAATTCCGAAATTGTCTTTTTCTACTGGATTTAATTTTCTAACACGGCGCATCGTCAAAATTGCATTGTCCACACCTTCGTCTAATAATTGTTTGTTGCTAATTTTTACATCAATATCATAATTAATATTAGGTTGCGAAAAAATAGAACGTGCAATTTGAATAGGAATAATTACTCTTAAATCTTGATTGTTTCCAAAAGTTGCTCCTTTTTCTTTCAAGATACCGATGACTTTAAATTTCGCTCCACGAACTGAAATCGTTTTGTCAATTGGATTGATGCCTTCGAATAAACCATCTTTAAAATTCGCTCCTAACACACAAACATAATTGTTGTTGTCTACGTCAAAAGAATTGAAATTTCTTCCAGATGTTAATTCGAAACCATTATTTGGAATAAAATTTTCATCGGAACCTAAAATGGTAATTTCTGGATCTGTTTTTTTATTGTCGAATTTTACTTCCGCAGTTGCAGAAGCTGTAAACGATAGAGAAGTAGACGTAAAAGGAAATTCATTTTTGTTCGCCATCATTTTGGTTAATTTGTTCCGAAAAATCATATTGACTTATCGAAAAAGTATTCGCTCCCATAGAAGCAAAATTTCCAAATAAATTATTTTCCAGCGCTTTGGTTAAGGTTAAAATTCCTACCAAAAAAGTAATTCCAATAACAATAATAAATACTGTTAAAAACGTACGTAATGCCTGACTTCTAATAGAGTCAATCGCAATTCTTGTATTTTCTTTAAATAATCCAACCATGCTTATTTGTAGTTCATTTTGTCTTTTTGTTACAAAATTTTTTAAAGAACCAAGTAAAAAGTAAAAAGGTAAAAGTTTTGGTTTGTAATTTTATAGAAATTGCTTTTTGTTCTCACTTTTTCCTTGTTTCTTTTTCTTTGTTTTTTTCTTTTTCCTTGGCTCTTTATACTTTTTCCTTGGCTCTTTTTCCAATTGTCATTTAAAAGTAAGATATTTGCACCGTTTTAGATATACATTATACAATTTTTCAATATACAATCAAGAAAATGGCTCAAAAACCAAGTATTCCTAAAGGGACTCGCGATTTTTCCTCTACAGAAGTAGCAAAAAGAAACTACATATTTTCTATTATAAAATCTAATTTTGAACAATTTGGCTTTCAACCTATTGAAACGCCTTCTTTTGAGAATTCAGATACCTTAATGGGGAAATATGGAGAAGAAGGTGATAGACTGATTTTTAAGATATTGAATTCTGGAGATTATTTAGATAAAGTTTCTGAGGACGATTTAACGGCTAAAAACATTAAAAAAATAACGTCTTCTATCTCAGAAAAAGCCTTGCGTTACGACTTAACAGTTCCATTTGCGCGTTACGTAGTACAGCACCAAAATGAATTAGAGTTTCCGTTTAAACGTTACCAAATTCAACCTGTTTGGCGTGCGGATAGGCCACAAAAAGGGCGTTTTAGAGAGTTTTTTCAATGTGATGCTGATGTGGTAGGAAGTAATTCGCTTTGGCAAGAAGTGGAATTTGTGCAATTGTACGATACGATTTTCACCGCTTTAGGTTTAAAAGGTGTCAACATAAAAATTAACAACCGTAAAATATTATCTGGAATTGCTGAAGTCATTGGCGCTTCAGATAAATTAATTGATTTTACAGTTGCCTTAGATAAATTAGATAAGATTGGTGAAGACGGTGTGAAGAAAGAAATGCTTGAAAAAGGAATTTCTGAATCGGCAATTGAAAAAGTGCAACCGCTTTTCAACTTTACGGGAACGATTAACGAAAAAATAGAAAAATTAGCCGCACTTTTAGCTGCTTCAACAGAAGGAACAAAAGGTGTGGAAGAATTGAAATTCATTTGCAACGCGATTAACGAATTAGGATTGCAATCGGCAAATTTAGATTTAGATGTGACATTAGCGCGTGGTTTAAATTATTATACGGGGGCCATTTATGAAGTGGGTGCGCCAAAAGGTGTAGCAATGGGTTCGATTGGTGGTGGTGGTCGTTACGACGATTTAACTGGGATTTTCGGATTGAAAAACATGAGTGGTGTTGGAATTTCTTTCGGATTGGATCGAATTTATTTGGTGTTGGAAGAATTAGGTTTGTTTCCAGAAACAGTTACAACCACATCAAAAGCGTTATTCATTAATTTTGGAGAAGCGGAAACGTTGTTTTCTTTAAAAGCCATTTCACACTTAAGACAAAACGGAATTAAAGTGGAAATGTATCCTGATGCCGCAAAAATGGCGAAACAATTTCAGTTTGCTGAGAAAAAAGGGATTCAGTTCGTAGTTTTAGTGGGTGAGGAAGAAATTAAACAAAACCAGTTTAAAGTCAAAGATTTAGTTTCTGGCGAACAAGAAACGGTTTCTTTAGACCAATTAGTAGAAAAATTAAAATAGGAACACTGATTGTACAGATTAACACGGATTTTAATTTGTGTCAATTTGTAAAAATCTGTGTAAAATAAAATAAAATGAAGAAATACTTCCAAGAATTCAAATACAATTTCAACTTAGCTATGCCTGTGATTTTAGGTATGGTTGGTCATACTTTGGTTGGAGTAGTAGATAATATTTTCGTAGGACAATTAGGTTCTACAGAATTAGCAGCGGTTTCTTTAGGTAATAGTTTTGTATTTATTGGAATGTCAATCGGAATTGGATTTTCAACAGCCATTACGCCAATTGTAGCAGAATTTGATAGTACAAAAGATAGAGAAGGTGGAAGAAGCGCTTTTCAAAACGGATTAATTTTGTGCACCATTTTAGGTTTCGGATTGTTCTTTTTGTTGTTTTTAGCCAAACCAATTTTACACTTTATGAACCAGCCTAAAGAAGTAGTGGAACTAGCTATGCCTTTTTTAGATATTGTTGGTTTTTCATTGGTTCCACTAGTCGTTTTTCAAGCCTACAAGCAGTTTGCAGATGGAATGAGTGAAACCAAATATTCTATGTACGCCACCATTTACGGGAATATTATCAACGTAGTTATTAATGCTTTATTGGTTTTCGGATTGTTTATGTTTCCAAAAATGGGAATTGTAGGTTCGGCAATCGGGACCTTAGTGGCTCGTGTTTTCATGGTGATTTACATGCATTTTATTTTAGCAAAAAACAAAAAATTCAAGTCGTTTTTCAAGCATTTCGGATGGCAATCTTTTCAAAAAAGTATGTCTAATAAAATAATGAGGTTAGGAATTCCATCTTCTATGCAAATGTTCTTTGAAGTAGCATTATTCACTGGTGCCATTTGGTTGTGCGGAATGATTGGTACTACGAGTCAAGCTGCCAATCAAATTGCGTTGAGTTTGGCTTCGTTAACGTTTATGTTTGCTATGGGATTGAGTGTAACGGCTATGATTCGTGTGGCTAATCATAAAGGGTTGGACGATTATAAGAAATTAAATACGGTAGCGCATTCTATTTTTTTAATGGCTATAATTGTGGAAATTGTTTTTGCGATTGTTTTTATGTTAGGCTATCAATTTTTCCCAGCGTTTTTCGTGAATGAAGAAATGTCTTTAAATGCAACTGAAATAAAAGAAGTGCTTTCTATTTCTTCCAAATTATTAATTGTTGCCGCATTTTTTCAAATTTCTGACGGAATTCAAGTCGTGGTT
>JAUMDQ010000170.1:0-5395 GCA_032121715.1 Flavobacterium sp. | reverse complement strand
ATACCGATGCAAGTTATGGAAATGACTATGCAAGTTTAGGAAATACCGATGCAAGTTTAGGAAATGACTATGCAAGATATGGAAATGACTATGCAAGTTTTGGAAATGACTATGCAAGTTTTGGAAATGGAGATGCAAGTTTTGGAAACGAAATCGTTAAGAATGGAAATGAAGTTGTCAAAACTGGAAATGAAACTGTCAAAACTGGAAATGAAGTTGTAAAAAATGGAAATACAGTTGTATTAAAGCATAAAAAAATCGGCATAAAAGCCGATTTCTTAATTTACGGGATGATTTCTTTATTTCAAACTGTCTGGACTCATGATATCAATGGCATTTTTCCAAGATCCATCTTTTTGTTTTTTCCAAATGGTGACGCCTTTGAAAGTCATAATTTTGGCTTTTCCTGATGCATCTTTCATCGTGATTTTTGAGTTTTCTAATAAGTAGCCCATGTCGCCACTTTCAGAAACTTCTGCGCTAATTGGTACCCAACTGATGCTAAAATTAGCATCTTTCATAGAAGCTTCCACCATTTCACGAATGGCTTTTTTCCCTTTTAATTCGGGTTCTCCTGCAGAATATAGTATGGCATCGTCTGTCCAATAACTTAGGGTTTTTTCAATATCTTTTGATGCTGTAGCTGCAGACCAATCGCGACTGGCTTGCATTAGTTTTTCGCTTTCTGCTTTGGTGTCCACTTTTTTGGGTTGACAGCTAAAGGTAAGTAGCAGTAAAGTAAAAAGGAATAGACTTTTTAAAAATGTTGTTGTTTTCATAGTTATCTAGTTTTTATAGTTACAGATTATAAGCACTTGTGCCCTTGTAAAGTTAACTACTTCTTACAGAAAAACCCTCAAATTGGTTCAAAGTGAGGGTTTTATGGGTTGTATGGTTGTTTTATTGTACGAGAATCTCTTGGCTTTTGGATTTATATTTTAATCGCTCAAAGTTTGGAGGTTTGGTGTAGATAGGTATGAAAGCTTCTTTTGTTTGCTGTTTTTTTTTCGATTTAATTTCCTCGATATGTTGAATATCCAAATGCTGACAAAGTGATTGGAACGTGATAATGATTTTGGTCTTTTATTTGAAAAACTACTTCTATGTAAGGATAAAAACTTTCAATGCCATCTTTTTTAAAATATTCACTGGTATAAAAAGTCAATTTATATATCCCTAAATTTGATTTTTCTGAATTTAAGAAGTCGGTAATTCTTCCGTTCAAATCAGTTTTTTTCTCATCAACAAAAAACCAAACTTTGTTTTGTTCGTTATATTTTTCTAATTTGATAGAAATGTCTTTTGCTGGTGCACCTTTTGACACATCTAAAATATGGCTTGAAAGTTGGAAATTGTTTTTTTGTCCATACATAATACTTGCTAAAAGCACTAAAACCTTTGTGTAGATTATTTTTTTCATTATTTTATTGATTAAGTTATTTGCTTGTTGTAATTCCATTTTCGCTTATTGATCCAGATTTTGCTATTAGATCATCATTTTCTGGACTTCCTCCTCCAGCAACTCCAATACTACCTACAATAGTTCCTTTATACCAAATAGGTGAACCACCACTTAAGAGTAACAGTTCTGGAAGCGTATTTAAATTTTTAATCAGTGGATTATTATTAGCTTTTTGTAATAATTCAAGAGTTGGAGTTTTAGTTGATAAAGCTGTGTAAGCCTTTCTTCTTGCTGCTTCTGTGTTGTGTATTCCAACATTATCTCCTCGAATAATTAAAATTATATTACCTGAAGTATCCAGAACTGCTATGGATACATTTTTATCAAGTTCAATCGCTTTTTCCATTGCTCGATGAGTTAAAATATAAGCAGCATCTAATGTTAGATTATCAACAGATTTAATGTAGTTGTTGTAAGATGTTGATTTTTCTTTGATGTTTGAATTTTGTTGTCCATAAAGAATAATAGGAGTAAGAGCAATCGCTAGAAGTAAATTTTTCATTTTTTTTTTACAAAGGTAATTGCTTCTAATTTTAAAAAAGTTGCCCTATGTCAACGTTTTTTTAAATTTTGGATTTTATTCTGCTTAATGTTGAAGCTGAAATCCCTAAATAGGATGCAACCATTTTATTGGAAACATTTAGTAATAATTTTGGTTGGTGTTTAATTATCCATTTTACTTTTTCTTGAGCATTAAATCCTTGAAAACCGTAAATTCGTTTTTGAGCGATTATAAAACCTTCTTCTAAAATTTCAGTATATAATTTTGCAAATTGAGGTAAAGTATTAACCAAATGATAAAAGTCTTTTCTTGAAATAGATAGTAATTCTGAATTTTGAATTGTTTGTAAATATTCTTCAGCAGGTTTTTGATCTATAAAACTAGGTAAAGCGGTAGCGAAATTTTCTTCAAAAGCAAAAAACCTTGAATTTTCGTTACCATCTTTAGAAATTGTAAATAAGCGAATACATCCTTTATTTATAAAATAATAATTTTCACATATTTCATCACTTGTTAGTAAGAATTGGTTTCGTTTAGTGTGAATAATCTTAAAATGAGAAATTATTTTTTTTAATGTATTATCATCTAAATCTGTTTTTCTTTTTAAAAATTTTTCAAGAAGTTTATACATTTTTTTATTTTTTTGGTAAAATTGTATATGGCGTCCAAGTACTTGGCGCAATAGCGACTGCATGGAACTATAATTTCTTGCTAAGATAAAATTTTCTTGCGAAATGTAAACGTGTGTTTACTACAAAATTTGCAATCTTGTTAAACGGCTGTTAGCGGCTGACTTATTATGAAATCCAATATGGAATTTTATAAAAACATATTCCGTTGTTATATTTTTCTCAGGTTCTTTTCTAATATTTAGGTTGAAATTTTTAAACTCTTTCTCAAAGTTCATGTACACATAGCTATTGTTGTAATAATTTTCATATTCATTTGGCATATTTACAAAACCACTAATTAAAATTATCCAAAATTTCTACTATTCCATAATTTATTTAAAAGCATTCCATGAAGAATCAAATATAGATTTGTCTTCAAAATTATCTTTAAAGAAACCTTGAAGCATAAGATTTCTAATTGTATGTTCAGCTATTTCTTCATTTGTAAGTCTTGGAATAGTTTTATCTATATAAGAAAATGAAAAACTGTGACCTTGTTTTAATTTGAAAATCCAGTTGTTGTTTTCAAATTTGGCAGATATAAATTTAACATAATCTAAATCTTGGTTAGAATTATCATATATGCGCACAGCAATGAATGCTATAGCTTCATTATTTTTATTAATGATTATAGGAGATAATAAAATAGGTGTTTCACGACCACTAAAAAAGTTGTAGTTTTTATATTCTTTTAGATAATCGAATAATTTATTTTCAAAATATTTTTGTTCAGGTTTAGCCAAAAAAACATTTGATTCTTTTTTTAAATATTCGAATTGATTAGTAACAAATCTGTTTTTATCCTTTAATAATGTTCTATTATATGAACAGCTAAGATTTAATAGCGATAAGATTAGGATGATAAATTTTGCAAAAGCTTTCATAAATTTTATTTTTTAGCTCATTTTTGAAGCTTGCTGCTAACGTTCCGCAGCTTGTAGAAGTTGCAGTTGGGAACTGATTATTTTCTGTTTAAGATGAAATTTCTTGCGAAATGTAAATGTGATTTTACTACAAAATTTGCAATCTTGTTAAACGCTTGTTAGCGGATGTTTTTATTTCTTAAAGTATATGTTTTTCAGAAATTCAATTTTTTCGGTTCTGCTTTTCGGCTTTTTTTTATTCTCGTCGGATAAACTTATTCCAATTAATTTGTTATTTCTTATTCCGCTAAAAATGAAACTTTCAATATTTTTATCTATAATCTTTAATCTCCAAATTATATATTTTTCTTGTTCGTTTGTTTCAATTTTTTCAATTTCTACATTTTTATCATCTTTTCCCCAAAAATCGGTTTCCCAGATATAGAATTTATTTAAAAATTCAAATTCTGATAATTCTTTGTTGTAAAATTCAAAATTCTCTGGTTTTCTAACATTTATCAGCAATGTGAGTTTTAACTTTTCATTTGCAAAACCCCATTGAGCAGAATTCTCAATTTTTCCAATATGTCTCCATTTTCCTGGTAATTCGAACAATTCGTTATTTATTAAAAATGGTGATTTAGATTGTCCAAAAGACAAATTTGAAAAGATAAATATCGCAAAGATTATTTTTAAAAGTTTTAATTTCATAACGTTATATTCAATGTTTCAATTTCTATTTTTTTCTAATATTTCTTATACGCAATTTTCGTCCCAAAATATCCGGTAACTTGTTTATATACGTCATAAAGTCTCGCTTTTCAAATATATTAATAATTCCCACAAAAAAATCCTCAAATTAAATTAAAATGAGGATTTTCGGTATTGTTGCCTAAAACGATATTATCTAATAATTTCTATTTTTAGGGAATCGTCCATGTTTTCTGAATCTAAGAAACCTTGTTCTTGCATCCATTCGTCGCTATAAATTTTACTCATATAACGAGAACCGTGATCTGGGAAAAGGACCACAACATTGCTGTTTTCGTCAAATTCGCCCATTTCAGCATATTGTTTCACCGCTTGAAAAGCTGCGCCTGAAGTATATCCTACAAATAAGCCTTCTGTTCTAGAAATTTCTCTTGCCATTAAAGCACTTTCTTTATCAGTAACTTTTACGAATTGGTCAATGATATCAAAATCAGTTGAAGTTGGAATTAAATTTTTTCCTAATCCTTCAATCTTGTATGGGAAAATTTCTTTTTCGTCAAATTCTTTGGTTTCGTGGTATTTTTTCAAAACCGAACCATAGGCATCCACCGCTAAAATTTTAATCAGTGGATTTTTTTCTTTTAAATATTTTCCAATTCCAGAAATAGTTCCGCCCGTTCCGCTACAAACTACTACGTGAGATACTAGTCCGTCAGTTTGTTCCCAAATTTCTTTTCCAGTACTGCAATAATGCGCATCAATATTTAATTCGTTAAAATACTGATTGATGTAAATAGAATTAGGAGTTTCTTCGTGAATTCTTTTCGCTACTTCATAATAACTTCTTGGGTCGTCAGCTGCTACACTTGCAGGACAAACATATACTTTTGCACCCATACTTTTCAGCATGTCAATTTTATCTGGTGAGCTTTTGTCGCTTACCGCTAAAATACATTTATAGCCTTTGATAATGCTAATCATAGCCAAACTAAAACCGGTATTTCCAGAAGTAGTTTCTACGATGGTAGCTCCAGGTTTTAAAATGCCTTTTTCTTCCGCATTGTTGATAATATGCAAAGCAATTCTGTCTTTTGCAGAATGTCCAGGGTTAAAGGCTTCTACTTTTGCGTAAAAATTACCTTTTAGACCTTCTGCAATTTTATTTAATTTGATAATTGGTGTGTTT
>JAUMDQ010000169.1:0-10296 GCA_032121715.1 Flavobacterium sp. | reverse complement strand
CCAATCTAATGCTGAAAAAAGTAATTTAGACGGACAATTAACTTCACAAAACAATCAACTTTCTGAATTAAAAATTTCGTTTCAGCATTTACAAATCGAGAAGCAAAAAGTACAAGCTGAAAAAGAAGAATTTGCCATTTTATTAGCGAAAAAGGAAAATGATTTCGATAATTTATTGGAAAGAAACAAAGAACAAAAACAAGAAGTAAACGAATTACAAGAGAAATTTAGCAAAGAATTTGAAAACTTAGCGAATAAAATTCTAGAAGAAAAAACACAGAAATTTACCGAACAAAATAAAGAAAACTTAAAAAATATTTTATCGCCTTTACAAGATAAAATTCTTCATTTTGAGAAAAAAGTAGAAGACACGCATAAAGAAAGTATCGATTATCACGCTGCTTTACGTCAGCAAATATTGGGCTTACGCGAAATGAATGCGCAAATGAGTAAGGAAACCATCAACCTAACTAAAGCTTTAAAAGGTGATAGTAAAATGCAAGGAAATTGGGGCGAATTGGTTTTAGAACGTGTTTTAGAAAAATCAGGTTTAGAAAAAGGCCGCGAATACGAAGTACAACAATCATTTACCAATGAAGAAGGAACAAGAATTTTACCCGATGTGATTATCAATTTACCTGATGGAAAAAAGATGATTGTAGATAGTAAAGTTTCGTTAACGGCTTATGAAAGATATGTAAATGAAGAAGACGATGCACAACAAAACATCTATTTAAAAGAACACGTAAATTCTGTAAAACGTCACGTAGAACAATTGAGCGACAAACGATATCAAGACATTTACCATATGGAAAGTCCTGATTTTGTTTTGTTATTTATTCCAATTGAACCAGCTTTTGCATTGGCTTTACAAGAAGATTTAAATTTATACAACAAGGCATTTGAGAAAAACATTGTGATTGTGACACCTTCTACTCTTTTGGCGACTTTACGTACGATTGATAGCATGTGGACCAATCAAAAACAACAAGAAAATGCGATAGAAATTGCGCGTCAAGCTGGAGCTTTATATGATAAATTTGAAGGTTTTGTTTCCGATTTAATTAAAATTGGTAAAAAAATGGATGAAGCCAAAGTAGAATATTCTTCAGCAATGAATAAACTTACTGAAGGAAAAGGAAATTTAGTGACAAGTGCCGAAAAACTTAAGAAAATGGGTGCTAAAGCGAAAAAAGCCTTACCAGAAGCCATTTTAAAAAGAGCTGAAAACAACGAAGAATTACTAACCGAATCTGATATTTAATTCAGGTTATAAATCGAATAATATGACTATAATGCGAAAAATTTTAGTGTATGGAATATTAGCCATTGTATTAGCAACTTCTGCCTACATTGCTGCCTTGTATTATGCAACTTTTAGTGAAGGAATTAGAACTGGCGAATTAATCAAATTTAGTCATAAAGGGTATATTTTTAAAACTTGGGAAGGCGAATTAAGTCAAGGACTTTCGGGTTCACAAAAATTTGCTTTTTCAGTAATGGACAATCAACCAGAAGTGATTGAACAAATGAAACAAAATCAAGGAAAATTTGTAAAAATCGAATACATAGAACGTTACGGAACCTTTTCTTGGTGGGGCGAAACTAATTATTATGTCACCAAAGTCACTCCAGAAAAATCACCTTATTTTAACGTCAAATAATGAATACTTCTAATACTGTTTCTGCATCAAAAATCACCTTATCGGAACTAATGTTACCTTCACATAGTAATTTTAGTGGAAAAATTCACGGTGGGTATTTATTAAGTTTAATGGACCAAATTGCGTTTGCTTGCGCTTCGAAATATTGCGGAAGTTATTGTGTAACAGCTTCGGTTGATACGGTAAACTTTCTAAATCCAGTTGAAATTGGTGAACTAGTTACCTTAAAAGCTTGCGTAAATTATGTAGGAAATAGTTCTATGGTAGTTGGCATTAGAGTAACATCGCAAAACATTCAAACGGGTAAAGTGAAACATACCAATTCTAGTTATTTTACTATGGTTGCGAAAAATGATAAAGGCGAAAATGTTCAAGTTCCAAAATTGATATTATCCAATTTAGAAGAAGTACGTCGTTTTTATGAAAGTATCAATCGAATTGCTACCAGAAAAGATTCTTTACATAAAGAAACCAATTTAGATTATTCTTCTCCAGCAGCATTAGAAAATTTAAACAAATACAATATCATCCTTAATTTAAAATAGCCAAAAAGTAGTTATCATAAGTTAAAAACAACTGAACAAAACTGAATATTTTAACAAAAATCACAAAAAACACTGTTGTTGTTATTAATTTTTTACTATTTTAGTGAAAAATTAACTAAATGCGCAAAAAACTACTAACTACACTGACATTTTGCATCCTATTTTTATTATTTTCATGTAATAATGATGACAGCAAACAAGATTATGTTGATATTCCAACTTCACCCGTTAAAGTTGATTTAACTCAGGTTCCTTATCCTAAACTTTCCGATTATCATTTTTTTGAGGGTGATATGAAAAACCAAATACCTTCTTTAAATGTAATTCCTTATGCGCCTGCAAGTTCTTTATTTACAGACTATGCGCATAAAAAAAGATTTGTATGGATGCCAATTGGGGTAAAAGCTACATATAATGGTGATTCAAATGTATTAGAATTACCTGTTGGTGCTGCACTAATAAAAACATTTTATTACGAAAAGGTTCAGCCAAGCAACACTACTCGCATTTTAGAAACTCGAATTATGATTCGTAAAGCATCGGGATGGATTTTTGCAAATTATGTTTGGAACGAAGCACAAACGGAAGCTCTTTTAGATTTAAGTGGAAGTTTTGTAAATATTTCTTGGAAAGATGAAAGCGATATTGTTAAAACAACAGATTACAGAATTCCTTCTGAAGTACAATGTATTATTTGTCATAAAAACACACAAGAAGTGGGTGGAATTCCACAAACTGTTCATATACCAATTGGGATTAAGCCTCAAAATCTAAACTTCAATTATACCTATGGAACTTCCTCTCAAAACCAATTGACCAAATGGATTGAACAAGGTTATTTGGAAAATAGTTTCACTTTACCTACAGAAAACAATACCACTATTGATTATAATGACACGTCTAAATCTCTAGAAAAAAGAGCACGTTCTTATGTGGATATTAATTGCGCGCATTGTCATCAAAACGGAAAACATTGTGATTACAGACCTATGAGATTTGCATTTAGTGAAACTGGAAATGTTAACGGATTAACCAATATGGGTGTTTGTGTTGACACGCAAGACATGCAAGATTTTGCTCCCGCATTAAGTAAAATTGTTACGCCAGGAAACGTAAATCGTTCTATGTTGTATCACAGATTAAACACCACAAATGAAGCTTATAGAATGCCACTTCACGGAAGAACAGTTATCCATGAAGAAGGATTGACTTTAATTGGTCAATGGATCAATTCTTTGCCACCATGTGAATAAAAAAACACTAAACTACTAAAACTATTATAAAATGAAAAAAACTACTACTCTAATCTTACTACTTGCAACAAGCTATTTTGCTATGGCACAAGACACTTGCGCTAGTGCTCCTACAATATCCGCAGGATTACATGTTGTTACTGCTGTTAACGGAACAGAAATTCCTGCACCTATATGTGCTGCAAATGGGGCTGGTGCTACAAAAGGTGAATGGTATATGTATGTACCAACACAAACCTACACAACAACAATTAGTTCAAATATCGCTGCTAATAACCCAAAAATAGACACCCGTTTTCATGTTTACACAGGAACTTGTGGCGCCTTAACTTGTGTTGGTGGTGATGATGATTCTGGTGCAAATTTTTCTTCTGTTGGAAGTTTTACCGCAAATCTTGGTACCACATATTATATTGCGTGGGATAATAGATGGTCTTCCAATGGTTTTACTTTTGAACTGACTGAGGCTACTTATATTCCTCCTGTTCCAAATCCTGTGAATTATACTTCCCAAACTATTGGAACCATAAATAGTACTTACAATAGTTGTGTTGTAGATATGAATGGAGATAATAAAGATGATATTGTGGGGGTAAGTGCAAATAATTTAAGAATTCATTATCAAGGTGCTGGTGGCGCTTTTACGGTAAGTGATTTTCCTATAACCGGCGCAAGTGATATGCCTTCATGGAGTTTAGCTGCCGGAGATTATAATAGAGATGGATTTAATGATTTGGTTTTAGGTGGTTCAAGCGGATTAACCTTTTGGCAATCTAATGCAACTGGAACTGCTTATTCAAACAATAATCCTTCAGATTATATTTTCTGTCAAAGAACAAATTTTATTGACATCAATAACGATGGAAATTTAGATGCTTTTTCTTGTCATGATGTGGCTCCAAATGTATATTATTTGAATAATGGTGCTTCATTTGCACATTATCAATCTGGTGTAACTGCTGGTGCCTATTCATTAGGCGTGCTTTCTAGTGGTGGAAATTATGCTTCAATATGGACAGATTATGATAATGATGGTGACTCAGATATGTTTATTTCAAAATGTTCTGGACCTCCTTGTGAATTACATAGAAATGATGGAGGCGGTGTTTTTACAGATGTTTCTGCTCTAGCACAAATTAACTCAACTCCAGTTCAATCATGGTCTTCTGCTGTTGCCGATTTTGACAATGATGGTGATATGGATATTTTGATAGGTTCAAATGGTGGATTAAATCATAGACTTTTCAAAAATAATTTAGACACATCAAATAGTGTTGAAGAAGCTTTTACAAACATAACTCCTGGTTCTGGTTGGGATACTAATGCTACAATAAACAGAGATTATATTGCTTATGATTTTGATAATAATGGATTTATTGATATTATGGGTGGTGGAAATAAAATCATGTTTAACCAGGGTAACAATACCTTTTCTGCATCTAATTACCCTACTAACTTTTTTCTTGGTGCGATTGGTGATTTAAATAACGATGGTTTCTTAGATATTGCAGATGGAAGTTTGGTACACACTGCTATTCCAAATGGAAACAATTGGGTAAAAGTAACTTTACAAGGAATTCAAAGTAACAGAAATGGAATTGGAGCTCGTGTAGAAATTTATGGAGCTTGGGGAAAACAAATTAGAGATGTTAGAAGTGGTGAAGGTTTTGAATATATGAGTACGTTAAATGCTCACTTCGGAATTGGAACAGCAACTGCTATTACTGAAATTAAAATTATTTGGCCATCAGGAACTGTAGATGTCATTACCAACCCAACTACTAACCAAACTTTAAATGTTATTGAAGGAAGTTTCCCATTAAGTGCTGCTTCTTTTAATGGAAAAGAAATAAAAATTTATCCAAATCCAACATCAGATTACTTATCAATTTCTAATTTAGAAAATATCAATATTTCTTCGATTAACGTAATTGATACTAGCGGAAAAACTATTAAAACAATAACTTCTAACTTTACAAAAATTGATGTTTCTAACCTAAGTCAGGGGCTTTATATTTTAAGCATTGAAACTAAAGAAGGAAAAAAATTCGCAGAGAATTTCATCAAAAAATAATTCAAATTTTATTAATTTAAAAAGGCTATCTGAATTCAGATAGCCTTTTTTTTTATAAATTCACATTCGTAAATTTATTCAAATAATCTAAATGCAATATGGTTTTGGTATTCGATTCATTTTTATCATACATCGGCAAAAATTTCGCACCGTAAACAATCTCACTAAAGGTATAAGAAGTTCGCTTTACAACCGTTGAGCTATACATATCATCAAAAGCTTTCACATAAACTAATACTTCTCCAATTGTACGTTGATAATCTGTTGCGTTTAAATTATACAATGGACTTTCTTCATCAATGGGATGCACTAATGTCCAACTTAAAGTTAACGAATTAATCCTTGTCATTTCTAGAGGTAAACTATAAAATTTGTTCATATAAACTCCATTTTCTTCCACCATAATTCCAACAGTAATAGACGCTTCCGCTTCAGACAAGTTTGTGTTTTTATGTGGCGCCATTCTCAACATCAAGCCTTTACCATCTTTATATGGAGCAATTAATGCATTATCAGAAAACCGAATATAGGCATTTGGTTTACTAAATCTTCCGTAAAATAATCCAGTAGCAATAGCAAAGCTTAACAAACCAGACAAAGCTTCAACAGCAGCCACAAAACTGGCTAAAAAACCAGAAGGACTAATATGTCCATATCCAACTGTAGTAAATGTTTGTATACTGAAGAAAAAAGCTTCTCCAAACTTATCCATTCTTGTAATAGAATCTACACCGCGTAAATTTTCTACACCAACAAATAAGTAGATTGATGCAAATAACAAATTGACAGTAAAGTAAAAAAGTATGATGATGAAAAAGAATTTCCAACGGGGAATTTTCAACATAGTATGATACCAACTAATACTATCTAAAAATCCAATACCCACTTTCTGAATGTTTGCATTTCCGTTCTTGTTCACGAAACGACCACCATAATTTTGAGAATTGCTTCCAAATCCAGTATTATTTTCCGCTTTTGCTTTTTTATTTATTTTTTTAAGAAGTGCCATATATTAAAAAAGTCCCAAAATTATGGGACTTTGTAAAATTACTATTTTTTTGATTATTATTCGATAATAACTTTTTTCCAAGTTTTTTCTGTTTCGTTTTTCAATTCCAATAAGTAAACCCCAACTGGAAGTCCTGTAATATTAAACTCAACATTTTCTGAAGTATTATCTACTTTAAAAGTTTTGATAAAAGCCCCATTTATGCTGTAAACATCAACAGAATTTAAATATGTTTTAGTAGCAATTGTAAAATTCCCAGTATTAGGATTCGGATATAAAGTAGATGCTTTTAAAGAAAAATCTTCTAGTCCTAGGACATTCAAAGGTGTATCTAAAAATTTTGCCTTATTCACACCATGATAAGCAATAGTAAAATCATTTGGAGTATCACCATGAGCAGCAGCCACATCTATATCAGTATTTGCGAAATTAATTGTAAAATCATTTGCGTCGCCTGTATTAAATGGTCTTGTTGCAGTAATAGTTCTTGTAGGACCAACTACATCATTTGTTACCAAAGTCCAATTTTGTGTAGCATCAGCAGTCAGAGTTCCGCCATTACCATCTGTCAATCCTGTTCCATTATAATAAACTCCGTCAACACCAGCAGACATTGCCGTTGCAAAACTTCCCAATTTAAAACCAAACCATCTATCTGATGGGCCTGAAATAACTAAAGTAGCTAATGAAGTACCATCATTTAAATTTAATTCGGCCGATAAACCAGCTACAAAATTTAATTGCCCAGTTGTTTTCTGTTGTGCATTTAAAAATGTTACAACAAAAATTAATAATAAAGTAATTTTCTTTTTCATAAATATATTTTTTTAATTTTTTAAGAGTTGAATAATTGCATCATTGTTAGTGTTTACTGCATATTCAAAGGCAGTTTTACCTTCGTTATCTTTCAAAAATTTATTGGCATTATGTTGCAGTAATAGCGTAATAATTTCATTTTTTTTAAATTGGGTGGCTAACATCAATGCTGTTACACCCGTATTATTTGTGGCATCTAAATTAGCTTTTTTATCAATTAACAAATGAAGTAATTCTATATTACCACTCATTACTGTTGCCATTAAAGCCGTTCCTTCAGGTGATTGATAGTTTAAATCTTTAATAATAGTGATTAAATATTTAGCCACCTCAAAATTTCCTCGATAAGAAGCTAAAATTAATGGCGAAAATCCATTTTTATCCACATCATTCACACAATTTGAATTCTTCTCAAAAAGCATTTTCATTTCTTCTACTGAACCATTTCTTGCAATAGTAAAAACATCCTTTTGGGCAAAGATTAAATTTACTATAAAAAAACAAATAACCACTAAACGCATGTTAGAAAATATTGATAAACAAGTTATTATAAATGTAAATTTAACAATATTTTTTATATTTTTATACAAAATAAAAAAACCGCTTAACCAAAAATAAAAATTTACTGTAACTTTTTATTACAATAGTATACTAATTCTAAAAATTAAACCAAGAACCATGAAAAACTTAAAACAAATTGCCTTAGTTGCATTCGCAATTTTCTCAACTCAATTTTATGCACAAACAAAGTCTGGTGCTGTAACTTACGAAATGACTATGCCAGATAATGAGGAAATGGCTGCAATGGGAACAAACACTATTAAAATTTCATTTAATGAAAAATCATCAGCTACTCAAATGGATATGATGGGCGGAATGATTTCAGTTAAAACTATTACATTAGATAAAAAAAACGCTAAAGACACCCGAATGTTAATGGATATGATGGGTAAAAAATATGAAGTAACTGGAGATTCAGTTTCTGGTGGTTTTGGAAATGCTGACCTTGCTTCTTTAAAAGATGCGGAATCTATTACTTATGACAAAAAAGACACTAAAGAAATTTTAGGATACAAATGTTATAAAGCAGTTGTTAAAATGGCTGGTGGAACTGTTAGTAACTTTTATGTAACTGAAGCAATTGCAGTACAAGGAAAAGCAGATGAAAAATTTAAATTAACGGGATTCCCTTTAGAAATTGAAGTTAATAGCGAAAGAGGAAAAGTAATCATGGTAGCTACAGCATTTGATAAAGAGCCATCTGCAACATGTTTTACAGTTCCAGAAGGATACAAAAAAGTAACTCAAGAAGAATTACAACAAGAATTAGGAGGTTTCTAAAAACCCATTTCTTTAAAATAATAAAAATCCCAAATTCATAATGAATTTGGGATTTTTGTTTTAATTATGTTTTCAATTTTTTCTTTCTAGCCGCTGGAAACAAAACGTTGTTTAAAATTAAACGATACCCTGGCGAATTAGGATGTAAATCTAAAACTGTTGGCGCATCTCCTACTCTGTGCTGATAATCTTCTGGATCATGACCGCCGTAGTAAGTGAACATTCCTTTTCCTTTTTGACCATGAATGTATCTGGCTTCACCGTTAATTTTACATTCACCCATCAATAATACATTCGACTTAATTTTATCTGCAGCAAAAGCTGTGGTTTGCCCCATAAAACCCTTTACAATTTGTGTGTGATTTTGACACAACATGGTTGGAATTGGATCCCATTTTGCAGAAAAATCCATTAAAGTAAAATAATCTACTTCCATAGAAAAACTTCCTTTTCCGTGTTCTTCTGTAGTGTCAATATCAGAAAATTCATATTTCATGGGTTGCTTTTCCAAGATATAATCTTTGAAGGCAAACGTATTGGTATAATCTATTTTAGCCTGATAATTGGGTTCGCTTGCGTCGCCATCAAACATGGGTTCACAAATATCAGTACTTTCCGCAGAAAGCGCAATATCAAAACTATCTGTAGCGGAACACATCGCAAACATAAATCCGCCACCAATAACATAATCTCTAATTTTTGTAGCAACGGCGCGTTTTTCTTCTGAAACTTTATTGAAACCTAATTTTTTCGCTAAAGCTTCGGCTTCTAATTTTTGCTGAATGTACCAAGGTGCGTTTCTATAATTTCCGAAAAACTTTCCGTATTGACCTGTAAAATCTTCATGATGCAAGTGCAACCATTCGTATAAAACCAATTGATCGGACAAT
The DNA here is from genome assembly GCA_032121715.1 of Flavobacterium sp. Lineage (GTDB taxonomy): Bacteria > Bacteroidota > Bacteroidia > Flavobacteriales > Flavobacteriaceae > Flavobacterium. Next base: position 704 of record JAUMDQ010000169.1, on the reverse strand, counting down.
ACTTCTTCGTCATAAATTTCTGTATATGGAATTTCGGCATAGGTTAAAACCATTGTAACCGCATCATCCCAGGGTTGTTTTCCTTTTGGAGTATAAACGGCAATTTTTGGTGCTTTTTCTAAAACTACCGTTTCCATATTTTGAGATGGACTGCTTATTTCTTCTAAAATTGCAGCTGTTGCGCCATCAGTTAACACTTCAAAAGAAACGCCACGAATTTGACATTCTTTTCTAATATCATCACCATCTGGCAATAAAAAAGAACCACCACGATAATTTAACAACCAATTTACTTTATAACTTTTAGCTAAAGCCCAATACGTAATTCCGTAAGCTTTTAAATGATTTTGTTGCCCTTCATTGTCCATTGGTAACAAAACAGAGGAAGCCCTTGCTTGAAAGCTAAAGAAAACGAAACAAATGGCTAGTGCCAAAAACTTAAATTTTGAATTCATTAAATAGTTCTAATTCGTTGATTTACTAATAACAAACCAAAGATAAGGAAAAGATGAAATAACTAGATGTTAAAATATAGGTAATTCTACGTGTGCAAAACCAGGTAATTCTACCTAGTTGAAAAAACAGGTATTTTTACTCTAAAATATGAGATACAAACTATATAATTTAGTAAAAAATTAATGATATGAATATTTACCCGATGTTTGAGAAAAAAGACAACAATACCTTAAGGCTAATTGGATTAG
>JAUMDQ010000168.1:19330-21067 GCA_032121715.1 Flavobacterium sp. | reverse complement strand
AACGGATATAATTCTTTAATTAAATCTAATAAGGTATTTACGGTTTTAAAACTGGTGTACGGACCAAAATACTCCGAACCATCTTTTACCATTTTTCGGGTTGGAAATACTCTTGGGAAAGCTTCCTTTTTGATGCAAATCCATGGATAGGTTTTATCATCGCGAAGCAAAACATTATATCTCGGTTGTAAGGTTTTAATTAAATTGTTTTCCAATAATAACGCATCAGTTTCCGTTGGAACAACAATGTGTTTGATGGTCACAATCTTTTTTACAAGTACTGAAGTTTTATAATTATCGTGGTTTTTAGTAAAATATGATTGTACGCGTTTTTTTAAATTTTTCGCTTTTCCAACATACAAAATCTTATTGTCTTTGTCGTAATACTGATAGACACCAGGATTATCAGGTAAAGTTTGGATTTGTAGTTCGAGTGGCGTCATTTTTAGTGGGCGAAGTCTGTATTTATGTTGCGATGGAAATTCTATCACAAAAATAACAAAAAACTATTGATTTTACGAGAAGTAATTTTTTATTACTTTAGCCAAAAAGTCAAACACGTTATGCATAAGTCAATTACCATTTTTAACGAAACTATTTTACCAGGCGAAAGTAAAACCATCAACATGCAAATTGGAAAATTGCATACGATGACCGATTTACACATTCCTATAATTGTAGAAAGAAGTAAAAAAGAAGGCCCAGTTGTTTTGTTAAGCGCAGGTTTACACGGTGATGAAATTAATGGAACTGAAATTGTTAGGGAATTAATTGTTCAAAAAATTAACAAACCAAAATGTGGTACTATAATATGTATTCCGGTAATTAATATTTTTGGATTTGTAAATCAAACCAGAGAATTTCCTGATGGTCGTGATTTAAATCGAATTTTCCCTGGAAGTAAAACCGGTTCTTTAGCCAGTCAGTTTGCTCATTATATTTTAAAAGAAATTGTACCACATTTAGATTATGCAGTAGATTTTCATGCTGGTGGAGCGAGAAGGTTCAATGCGCCACAAATTCGAATTGTGCCTCATAACCAAGAATTGAAAATCCTTTCAGATGTTTTTGGAGCACCTTTTACATTATATTCAAATAATATAGCGGGTTCGTTTAGAAGTTCATGCGACAGAATGGGTGTGAAAATGTTGTTGTTCGAAGGTGGGAAATCGGTAGACATTAATAACGAGGTGACAAATGAAGGTGTAGAAGGTACGAAACGTTTTTTATCATATTTGAAAATGCTACAACCCAAACATCAAGTTTCCGAACCACATAATACCATTTACATTGAAAAATCCGATTGGATTAGAGCCAACTTTTCAGGATTATTTCACGGTTTAAAAACTATTGGAAGTTTTGTAGAAAAAGGCGAATTAGTAGCCACCATTTCAGATCCTTTTGGAAAAGTGAGTCACAAATTAAAAGCACCACACGCTGGTTATTTAATTAATGTCAATGATGCGCCAGTGGTGTATCAAGGCGACGCGGTTTTTCATATTTCTACGGAATTAAAAGCCTAATTTTTAAAATCAAAACCTAACAATTATCATGTTTTATCTAAGAATTGCCGACTAGATTTGTAAAAAAATTTAGGTATGCAGTATTGGAAAAAATTAACTCCGCAACAAATTGAATTTGAAAAAATTGTTAATTCCTTCTATGGATTAACCGGACGTAGTACTACTCAAACTCCTGAATTAGAAGTTAGATTTGGTACTAGAGGAATTAATAAAT
>JAUMDQ010000168.1:0-19320 GCA_032121715.1 Flavobacterium sp. | reverse complement strand
TTTATGTATTCAGTATTGTAAAAAATTAACTCCGCAAAAAAGAAAAGATAGAATTGATGAGGCTTTAGTTCAAAATGTAAATTTTGCAACAGATACTTCGTTAGGATTTCCTGCTTCACGTTTAGATAGTAAAGTGTTTTACGAAGAAGCACCTTTTTTAAGAGATGCGCCAACTATCAGAGCGTATGTTGCGAATCCAAATAACATTGGTTGTCATACTTTCGGAACTTCTGAAAATGCTTTTTATGGCACTCAAGAAATTGAACGAGAAGTTTTAAACGTTTTAGCGGTAGATGTTTTTAAATGTCAGCCTAATGAATACGACGGCTACATTTCCCCAGGCGGAACCGAAGCGAACATTCAAGCTATTTGGGTATTCCGAAATTATTTCTTCCATAAATTCGAAGCAAAATTACATGAAATTGCGATTTTAGCTAGCGAAGACACCCATTATTCTATACCAAAAGCTTCCAATTTACTACAAATTGATTGGATTTCTATTCCTGTTGATTTTAACTCGAGAGCTATTCAAAAAGACAAACTCGAATCTTTAATTGTAACAGCAAAAAACAAAGGGGTAAAGTACTTTATTGCCGTTTCAAATATGGGAACAACGATGTTTGGTTCTGTAGATAATCCAGTTGATTATATTGAAGTTTTAGAGAAACACAATCTGGAATACAAATTACATATTGATGGTGCTTATGGTGGTTTTGTCTATCCATTTAGCAATGAAAAATCGGACATCAATTTCAGTAATCCAAAAATTAGTTCTATTACGATTGACGCACATAAAATGCTACAAGCGCCTTATGGAACAGGTGTTTTTATTTGTCGAAAAGGTTTGATTGAAAATGTGTTAACCAAAGAAGCAGAATACGTTGAGGGCATGGATTTAACCTTATGCGGAAGTCGTTCTGGTGCGAATGCGGTAGCGGTTTGGATGATTTTATTCACATATGGACCTTATGCTTGGTACGAAAAAATCAGTATTTTGATGATGCGAACGCAATTTTTAACTAAAGAATTAGACGCATTAGGAATTGCCTATTACAATTGCCCCTTTATGAATATTGTGACGATTAAGGCAGAATTCGTTCCTGAAAATATTGCTAATAAATTCGGTTTAGTGCCACAACAACACAATGAAAACAACAAATGGTATAAAATTGTTTTGATGGATCACGTAGAAGTCGAACATTTAACTAACTTTATAGACGAAATGAAAGCGTCTAAAAATGATTAAAAAAGAAGTCAGACAAAAGTATAAAGAATTGCGACAAAATTTATCGGAAGAAAATATTGAAGAATGGTCTTTGCAAATTGCCAACCAACTTATTCGTTTAGATATTTGGCAACATAGTTTCTATCACCTTTTTTTACCTATTGAAAGTCAGAAAGAAGTTAATACCGAATATATTCTACAAGTTTTAGTCGGAAAAGATAAAAACATTGTGCTTTCGAAAAGTGATTTTTCCACCAGAGAAATGACGCATTTTTTATTAACCGATAACACTACAATTAAGAAAAACGCATACGATATTCCGGAACCTATTGATGGTTTAGAAGTTCCTGTTTCCAAAATCGATGTGGTTTTTGTACCGCTTTTAGCTTTTGACGAAAAGGGAAATCGTGTAGGTTACGGAAAAGGTTTTTACGACAAATTTTTAGCCGAATGTAAGCCAGAAATCCTAAAAATAGGCTTATCTTTTTTCGAATCAGAAAAGGTAATTTCAGATGTGTTAAACACTGATATTCAGTTAGATTTGTGCATTACACCAACTAAAGTTTACAATTTTTAATGTTAAATTAAGGTAGGATTACATATATTTTCTTACATTTGAAATTCTAACAAAAAATATAAACTATGATTCAATCTATTCATTCTACGTTAGCTTATGCTGTTTTAGCGGTAGTAGCAATTGCTGTAATAAATGCTTTTTTAGGACTTTCGTCTAAAAGAAATTTCACAAAAAACGACAGAAGTTTGTCTTTAGTAGCGCTAATTTTAAGTCACATTCAATTAGTAGTTGGTTTGATTTTATGGGTAACTTCTCCATTAGGAAAAGACGCTATGAGTCAAATGAGTAATTCAGCTATGCGATTAACTGCAGTAGAACATCCACTTATAAATATTATTGCTATTGTTTTGATTACAATAGGTTGGAGCAAACATAAAAAAGAAGAAAGTAGTAACGGAAAATTCAAAAAAATTGGAATTTTTTACGTTTTAGGTTTACTATTAATCTTATCAAGAATTCCTTGGTCGAATTGGATGGCATAATTTTTGTCTCAGCAATAAAAACATAAAAAGAAGTAAGTGAAGATTTACTTCTTTTTTAATCTTATATTACATGAAGATGAAGAAATTTATATACATATTACCGCTTTTGGTAGTGCTTTTTTTTCAGAAGGAAAATTTAAAAATGACACCTTCGCAAGAAAAACCTAAACCAAAAATTTCGGATACTATCAAGAAAAAAGACAGTATTGCAAAACCAGTTGAAAAACTGGAAATGTATCATAAATCTGCACACGCTTCTTATTATGCAAATAAATTTAATGGAAGAAGAACAGCAAGTGGTGCTCGATTTAATAATAACGACATGACTTGCGCACACCGGAAATTACCTTTTGGAACCAAACTAAAAGTTACAGGCGTAAGAACAAAAAAAGTGGTTTATGTTACGGTTACAGATCGTGGCCCTTTTCATAAAAACCGACATATTGATTTAACAAAGGCTGCTTTTGATAAAGTCAAGCCGTTATCTTACGGCGGACATATCGAAGTAGATATTGAAGTTGTGAAGAAATAAGCAAAAAGCCTTTTACCAACTAGTAAAAGGCTTTTTGCTTAAATACGCATTATAATATTTTTCGTCACCTGTAACTTCTTCCGCTAACCAGTTTGGTTTTTCAAATGTTTCATTAGCGTCTGAAAGTTCAATTTCGGCAACAATCAAACCTTTGTTTTCACCTTCAAAAATATCGACTTCAAACGTGTGTTTTCCTTTCGGAATTAAATATCTCGTTTTATCAATTACGCCAGTTTCGCATAAATTTAGTAACGCTTCCGCTTCTTGCAAATCGATTTCTTTTTCCCATTCAAAACGCGTCGTTCCGGTTTCATCGCCTTTTCCTTTTATGGTAATAAATCCTTTAGTGTCTTTGATTCTAATTCTGACTGTTCGTTCAGGAGCTGAGTTCAAATAGCCTTGAGCAATTTTTTGTGCTTGGGTAGCTTCCGCGATAAAATCTAACGAATGAACTAAAAATTTGCGTTCTATTTCTTGCATAATTTTCAAAATATTAAGAATCAAAATAACGAAAAAAATTAAAATAAATAAGTGTTTTGATTGATTAAAATTTCTGTAATTTGTATTCACTATGGAAACCTTACAACGAAAAATAATTCACATTGATATGGATGCATTTTATGCTTCTGTAGAGCAATTGGACAATCCTGATTTAAAAGGAAAACCAATTGCTGTGGGTGGAAATGAAATTCGTGGTGTGGTGAGTGCGGCTAGTTATGAAGCACGAAAATTTGGGATTAGAAGTGCGATGAGTGGCGCTCAAGCCGCTCGATTATGTGCCGATTTAATTTTCGTAAAACCGAATTTCGAACGCTACAAAGAAGTTTCCAAACAAATTAGAAAAATATTTTTTGAATATACCGATTTGGTAGAACCACTTTCTTTAGATGAAGCCTATTTAGATGTAACGGAAAACAAAATGGGAAATCCAAGTGCGACATTAATCGCCAAGGAAATCCGACAAAAAATATTTGAAGTTACTGGTTTAACAGCTTCTGCAGGGATTTCTGTTAATAAATTTGTAGCGAAAATTGCGAGTGATTTCAACAAACCCAACGGACAAAAAACAGTCAATCCAGATGAGGTGGAAGCGTTTATTGAAGTGTTGGATGTGAAAAAATTCTACGGAATTGGAAAAGTCACTGCGGAAAAAATGTATCAATTAGGGATTTATACCGGAACCGATTTAAAATCAAAATCGTTAGACTATTTAGAAAAGCATTTTGGGAACAGTGGAAAATCATACTATAATTTATCACGTGGAATTAGTTTTAGTCAAGTCAAACCTAACAGAGAAATGAAATCCGTTGGAGCAGAACGCACGTTTAATAAAAATTTGTCTTCAGAGATTTATATGGAAGAACGCTTAAAGAACATTGCAGAAGAAATTGAACGGCGCATCAAAAAATACAAAATCGCAGGTAAAACAATTACGTTAAAAATCAAATATTCCGATTTCTCACAACAAACGCGAAGCAAAACATTACAGTATTTTATTTCTGATAAAGGCTTGATTTTCGAAACCGCAAAGGAATTATTGTACCAAGAAAAACTGAAGAATTCTGTCCGATTATTAGGCATTTCCTTGAACAATTTAAACACACATCAGAAAAAATTCGTGGTGTATCAATTGAAGTTTGAGTTTTAGAGAGTTATTCCTGAATTATTCTTTTCCAAAACCGCATAATTACGCTATATTTGCAGATTATAAAGTAAGTAAAAGAACTTTTTAAATTTGAAAAAGCAAGTTTGTTGAAGCGCAAATTTCGAATTTCGAATTTTGAATTTTGAAAAAGGATACATGAAACACATTAGAAATTTTTGCATTATTGCACATATTGATCACGGAAAAAGCACATTAGCCGATAGACTTTTAGGCGCAACACAAACAGTTACAGCCAGAGAAGAAAAAGCACAACTATTGGATAATATGGATTTGGAGCGCGAACGTGGAATTACCATTAAAAGTCATGCGATTCAAATGGAATATACGTACCAAGGTCAAGAATATATTTTAAACTTAATTGACACTCCTGGACACGTAGATTTTTCTTATGAAGTTTCTCGTAGTATTGCCGCTTGTGAAGGTGCCTTACTAATTGTGGATGCTGCTCAAAGTATTCAAGCACAAACGATTTCAAATTTATATTTGGCTTTAGATAACGATTTGGAAATTATTCCAGTTTTAAATAAAGTGGATTTACCTTCTGCCAATCCGGAAGAAGTTTCAGACGATATTATCGATTTATTAGGTTGTAAATTAGAAGATATTATTCACGCCTCTGGTAAAACAGGTTTTGGTGTAGAAAATATTTTAGCAGCCATTATCGAAAAAATTCCACCACCAAAAGGGGTAAAAGACGAACCCTTACAAGCCTTAATTTTCGATTCACACTACAATCCTTTCAGAGGAATTGAAGTAATTTTCCGTGTAAAAAACGGGGAAATTAGAAAAGGTCAGAAAATTAAATTTATGGCCACAGGTAAAGAATATTTTGCCGATGAAGTTGGGACGTTAAAATTAAACCAAGTTCCAAAAGACGTCATTTCTACAGGTGATGTTGGGTATTTAATTTCAGGAATTAAAGAAGCAAAAGAAGTAAAAGTTGGGGATACCGTTACAGATGCTAAAACGCCAACTACTAATATGATTACCGGTTTCGAAGACGTAAAACCAATGGTTTTTGCAGGGATTTATCCTGTAGATACGGATGATTACGAAGATTTACGTTCGTCAATGGAAAAATTACAATTAAACGATGCGTCGTTAGTGTTTTTGCCAGAAAGTTCAGCGGCTTTAGGTTTTGGTTTCCGATGTGGATTCTTAGGAATGTTACATATGGAAATTATCCAAGAACGTTTAGAGCGTGAATTCGACATGACCGTTATTACAACTGTACCAAACGTTTCGTACTTAGCTTACACGAAGAAAGAACCAGATGTTAGTTTCGTAATCAACAATCCATCAGATTTACCAGAACCAAGTAAATTAGACCGAGTTGAAGAACCATTTATAAAAGCTACGATTATTACAAAAGCTGATTATGTTGGAAACGTAATGAGTTTGTGTATTGAAAAACGTGGTCAAATTACCAATCAAACGTATTTAACTACGGAACGTGTAGAATTAAATTTCGATATGCCTTTGGCTGAAATTGTATTTGATTTTTACGACAGATTAAAAACGGTTTCTAAAGGTTATGCTTCTTTTGATTATCATCCAATAGGAATGAGACAATCTAAATTAGTGAAATTAGATGTGTTGTTAAATGCTGCTTCAGTTGATGCGCTTTCTGCGTTAATTCATGAGGATAATGCATTTCATATTGGTAAAAAAATGTGTGAAAAACTACGTGAGTTAATTCCACGTCAGCAATTTGACATTCCTATTCAGGCGGCTATTGGTGCCAAGATTATTGCTCGTGAAACGATTAAAGCACTTCGTAAAGATGTAACCGCTAAATGTTACGGTGGGGATATTTCGCGTAAACGTAAACTTTTAGAAAAACAGAAAAAAGGTAAAAAACGTATGAGACTTGTTGGAAACGTTGAAATCCCACAAGAAGCTTTTATGGCGGTGTTAAAACTTAACGATTAAGTAATAATTTAACAATATATTTAAGAACTTATTAAGAAATAGTATTTTTTAATAAGTTTTTTTCGTATTAGGGCTTTTTTTGTTATATTTATATATCGACTATCAAATTTCCCCAAACGATATCATTATGATAAAAATTATACACATATTGCTGCTTTTTTCAGCGGTTTCCTTTTCGCAGACCATAACAGTTGATAACACAACGAATTCTCCTGCAGATTTAGTGAATTTATTGTTGGGGAATTCATGTGTGGCGGTTTCAAACATTTCCATTTCTTCGAATCAATCGGTTGGGTATTTCAATCAAAATGGTTCAAGTTTTCCAATCAATCAAGGAATTATTTTACGAAGTGGAAATATTTTAGACACACAAGGTTTATATACGGGTACGAATTTAAGTACAACGGCTTCTGGCGGTGGAACAGATCCTTTTTTACAAAGCTTAAGCAATACAAGTAGTGGAACAACTTCTGCTTTAACAGATTTATCGTTTTTACAATTCGATTTTGTACCTATTTCTTCTTCTTTTAGTTTCGATTTTTTATTCGCATCCAATGAATACGGACAATTTCAATGTTTGTCCAATGATATTTTTGCTTTTGAATTGACTAATATAGCAACTGGAATAACCACTAATTTAGGCGTAATTCCTGGCACTTCTAATCCAGTTACTGTAAAAAATATTAAAAATTCTATTTATAATAGTACTTGTAGTTCCACAAATCCAAGTTTATTCGGCGTGTATAATGTAGGAAATCCTGCGGCATCGACTTTAAATATGCGTGGACATACGGTGGTTTTAAATGCGTCTTCAGCCGTAATTCCAAATACAGCGTACCGATTAAAATTAGTGATAGCCGATTATGGTGACACAGACTACGATTCTTCTGTATTTATTTCAGGAGGAAGTTTTACAAACTCTTTAAATTTAGGTTCAGATCAAACTATTTGTGCTGGAAACACGTTTCTTTTAGACACACAATTAGACGCTACATATACTTACGAGTGGTTTCAAGATGGAAATCCAGTTGGCGGAAACACGTCAACTTATACAGTAAATACACCAGGAACTTATACCGTTGAAATTACAAAAGGAGCTTGTTTTTTAACAGACACCATTGTGTTTAATGATTTAACAGTTACTACTCCCATAAACTTACAAACGTGTAATACAGGTGCAGCAAGTTATATTTTTGATTTAACTACTAATAACGAAACTCAGTTAGGAATTGATAATACAATATATGATGTGTATTATTATACTTCACCGGCTAATGCTGCTGCGAATATTCCAATCGGATCGCCTTCAAGTTATTCAACATCTGCCAATCAAACCATTTATTTAAAAATATTTAATACGGTTACCAATCAATTTTGTAGCGCCGTTTATCAATTTGATTTATTAATTAATGCTACAGTAAATGCCACTCAACCTAATGATGTTGAGGTGTGTGAAACTGCTGGAGGTACCACTTATTTTTTAAACGCTTTGGATGCTGAAGTTTTAAATGGACAATCAGGTTACAGTGTTTTATATTATACTTTTGAAGCAGATGCTCTTGCCGGAAATGGCGCAACTATTACTTCGATTACCATTCCGAATGGAACTTCAACTGTTACGGTTTGGATAAGAATGCAAGACAGCACCAATCCGTCTTGTTTTGATGTTACAAGTGTAGATATTATTGTGAATCCATTACCACTTGTAGATGAGTTAGCTGATGTTGTAGAATGTAGCAGTTATGTTTTACCGGTATTAATTAATGGAAATTATTTTACAGGACCAGGTGGAACTGGTATTCCTTTGTTTGCTGGAAATACTATTGATTTAGGCGCAACGTATTATATTTATAACGGTCCAGATGCCAATGGATGTTTTAACGAATCTTCTTTTAACGCTTACTTTATTGACGAGTATGCGCCAACTTTAGATAATTGTGGTTCTTTTACCGTTCCTAATACCCCTTTTGGAATTGGGGCGTTTTATACTGCAGCTGGAGGACCAACAGGAGCTGGAACCTTAATACCTGCGGGAACCGTTTATACCAATACTACTTCCTCAAGCATAGTACAAACTGTTTTTTATTATGCTGAAGTCAATAATGTATTTTGTAGAGATGAACAATTCGACATCCATATTCACCCACTTCCTTTAGTAGATGATCCTGCAGATGTTACTTTTTGTAATTCGTATATTTTACCAGCCTTAACAAATGGGAATTATTTTTCTGGTTCTGGTACAACAGGAACACCTTATTTTGCAGGAGATGTCATTACAGCTTCTCAAATAATGTATGTTTTTAACAGCAGCTCTTATATTGATGTAGCTGGAAATCCTGGAGGATGTGGAATAGAAAACGATTTTCAAATTAATATTGTCGATACAGGCTTGTTTACAACTGTTTCAGCTTGTGTTAGTTATACGTTACCCGCAATTATTTTTGGAGGCTATTACACGCAACCAATGGGAGGCGGAACGCTACTTGATCCAAATACTCCAATTACAACTTCGCAAATTGTGTATTATTTTACGAATACTTCTGTATTGCCAAATTGTACAGATAATTTAAATTATGACATTACTATTAATCCTTTACCAGCGGTTGATACCATTCCTTCAGGAACATATTGTGGCGAATTTATTTTACCTACTTTAACGAATGGAACCTATTATACTTTATCAGGTGGAGCTAGTGCAATTGGTCAGACGGCATTAAGTGCAGGACAAATTATCGACTTGTCTGGAACTAATTTAGCACCTGGAACCTATTATGTGTATTCTGGTCCTGATGCGAATACTTGTGTTCAAGAAACCAGTTTTACTATTGCCATTACACCTTTACCAATTGTGGATGAATATATAAATCAAGTGGTTTGTAATCCGTACTCCATTCCAGCACCAACAGTTGGTCAAATTTATACTGCAGCTGGCGGACCAACAGGAACTGGTGTTTTAGTTGCTCCAACAGATGTGTTTACTGCCGACCAAAGATTTTATTTATATTATCAAGATCCAGGCACAGGTTGTATTGTAGACAAACCATTCGAAATGTATTATAACGGAATTAATTTACCGAATTATACCGACGTGAATGAGTGTGATAGTTATACGTTACCCCTTTTAACTCACGTGCCACCAGAACCGACTACAAGTTATACTATTGGCTATTTTTATAATAACGATGGTACCAACCCTGTACCTAACGGAACTGTTTTTACACCGTTAACCGCAAATCCTATTTCGGTTTTTGTGTATGCTGTTAACAACGGTCGTTTTGGAGTGAGTTGTGTGGAAGTTGACGAAATTATTATTAACGTTTCTGCTACACCTGTAATTACGCCTATCGTTTTTGATCCAGAAGAATGTGGAACGTATGTGTTGCCAACTTTACCAACAGTGGGTTACAATATTGGTTATTTTACGGATCCAAATGGTGTTGGACCTATTACGAATTTAAACATCGTAAACACAGGAACCACTTCTCAAACATACAATTATTACGTGTATGCAACCGCTACTAATAACGCGAATTGTCACGACGAACAAGCGTTTACGTTCACGGTTCATCCTTTGTTAGATATTATTTTACCACAAGGCATTATTTGTGTGGATCCAATTACGAATGTTTTACTTCAATCGCATACCGTTCAAACGGGATTAGACCCAGCAGAATTTACTGTAAACTGGTATTTAGGTGGTGTTTTAATGGGAACAGGCGTAAATTATACCGCTTTAGAAGCAGGAATTTATGATGTAGAATTCATAAAACTAACACCAGATGTTGGTGCAGCTTGTAGTTATAACGATACTACGGTGACCATCATTCAATCGAGTCCGGCGGCAGCAAGTTTTACAGTTAGTCAAGAATTTGACACAGATAATACTTTTATTACCGTAAATATTTCTTCAGGAAGTTTAGGGAATTATTTATTCCAATTAGAATATCCAGATGGGTCAACTACGCCTTTTCAATCGAGTAATGTTTTTACCAATTTAGAATCTGGTGAATACTTTGTGAATATTTATGATACATTAGGAAATTGTTCGCCAACTAGAGTAGGACCGATTTACATCGTAAATTATCCAAATTATTTCACACCAAATGGTGATGGCATTCACGAAACTTGGAACATTACGGATTTAGCACAACAACCAGAAAGCACTATTTATATTTTCGATAGATATGGAAAACTATTAAAACAAATTTACCCATCAGGAATAGGTTGGGATGGTAAATATAACGGAAAAGATTTGCCTTCAACTGATTATTGGTTCTCAGTAGAATTTGTAAAACAGAACAACGAAAAAGGCATTTTCAAATCGCATTTTACGTTGAAGAGATAAATAATAATGGCGTAGATTCACTTCTTCATTTTGGTTAAAACTTGGGTGTAATCTGCGCTATTTTTTAGAAATAATTTATTATAATTATATGTTTATTGTTTCCTTAAACTCACTTACAGATAATGGTTTGCTAAATAGCTTTTTTACATAATTATTTTCATTAGCTCTTCTTAAGTCGTTTGGATCTAATGTGGAGGATAGCATATAAATTTCTGTTTTCTTTTTTAATTCATCTGGAAGGGTATCATAATGTTTAAGAAATTCAAAACCATCCATTTGAGGCATTTTTATATCCAGTAGTATGATTAACCGATCATTGTCATTATAGTTAAACTTATAAAGCCACTCCATTCCTTCTTTTCCATCGTTAACCACATTAAAATGAAAATTACCGAATGCGTTTTTTAATAATTTTGTGGTAATAAGTTGGTCAATTAAATTGTCCTCAATAAGCAATAAGGTAGTATTAGTTTCTATCATAATTTGGTAAAGTAATAGTAAAAATTGTTCCTTCATTAATTTGAGAACTAGCAGTAATGGTTCCTGAAAGAACTTGAACGGCTTCCATAGTAATATAAAGTCCTAGTCCTGAACCAATATTGTGATTCGTTCCAAAAAACATTTCGAAAATCCGGGGTAAAACTTCTTCTTCAATTCCAATCCCATTATCTTTTACTACAATTTTATAGACATCATTTTCTTTAAAGACTTTTATTTCAATTTTTTTCTTTTCTTTTTCGGAATCACCATATTTAATAGCATTTGAAATCAGATTGTTGAAAATTATTTTTAATCGTAGCGCATCGCTATGTATTTCGTCAATTTCTAAATTCTTCTCTATTTTGATAGTTTTTGCGTTACTATTATAACTATATTGTTGTATAACATCGTTAATCAATTGGTGTAAGTTTACAGTTTCTAAAGTTCTTTCTATTCTTTTATTACGCGAATAATCTATGATGTCTATAATAAACTGATCTTGTTTAGAAATGGTTTGATCCATGAGATCAAAATAATACCTAATTTGTTCTAAGTCTTCTTCTTCTTTTGCGATTTGTACTAATCCTTTCAGAGAAGTTAATGGGGAACGCAAATCATGGGAAGTACTGTAAACAAATCTATCTAATTCCTTATTTGCTAGCAAAAGATTGTCATTTTTCAGTTTTATTTCTTTTGTTGATTCCAATAATTTTTTCATCATAGTTGAAAAGTAAATACCCACACAGCTAATGATAATCAGAATAAAAAAAATATTAGCAAAAATCAGATAATTTTTCATTTTCCATGAACCTTGAATTATCGCGTCTGTAAAATTTCTTTCAATAACAGTAAATTCTTCACTTATAGTTTCAATTTTTAGTAATACAATATTTTTCTCAGCCTCTGTTAAAGTAGTTGAAACCATTTTTTTATGAACTTCATTTCCAACCTGAGTTAACGCATCGGTAAGCCCGTTTGCTTTTGACCAGATATCAAAAGCATTCGAAAATAATGAAACATTTTTAAATTTTTTAAAGAGCCATATGATATCATCTAAATCTTCTTCTTTATTTCTACCAGCCCTCAGACCAATTTTAACCGTTTCATCATCGGGATTACTGTTTAAAGAATTTAGAGCCAATTTGTCACCCTCAATTACGCTAACTTCTCTTAAATAAAAATCCCAATATTTAGCGTTTTGGGTATAAATATATGTTGTAAGATAACGTACGGCGTCTTTTTGAGCTTTGGAATATTGTGTTTCACCAGTTACATACGCCCTATTAGCAGACAAAATGCGGATAGTAGAATAATTTAAAAAAATAAGTGAAGCACACGACAAGAAGATGACACCAAAAAGAAAGTATGCATTCGTAGATTTTATTTTATTAGCCTTTTTTTCATTCCTATTCATATGATAAAAGTTTTTTTTCATCATTAAACTTATGGAATTACCTTTTTTAAACATCGATATTTTGTTTTTTTTTAAACTTGTTGTTTATGATAATTCTGTAAAAAAAGACTGCTGGGGTTTTAATGAACTCTAAATTACTACTTTTCAGTTAAATAGCAATTAAAAATTTGAATAAAATTATTCTCACAAATTTAATTTTAAAATAAAAAAACAAACACTCTAGTTTAGATAAGGGTTTAGAAGTAATTTATTAGATTTGTTTGGAAGCATGGATTGCAAATCCGAGCCATCGGATAAAAAATGATTAAATTATGAATAATTACTTTTTGAAAGGAATACTGTTTTTAGTGATTTCTATTTTGGGCTTTATATATCATAAATGGTGGAAAAATGATAAAAAGAAAAAAGGGATAAAACTTTTTGGATATGATAAAACAGTTAGAATAGTTGATCACTGGGGATTTATTATTCTTACAGCATTGGGTTCAATCATATGCTTTTTTGTGGCATTTAAAAATTAATGAACAACTAAACCCAAAGAATAAAAATGGAAGAAATAATTCACAGCATAATATCTACTTATTATTTTGCCATTGTTGCAATCATTTTTGGTATATGGAAATTAAGAGATACAATTATGAATACACCTGTTAATACCCCAAACTCATCACTTCAACCTTTTTTAAGTGGAATTTTTGGCTCTATTGGTTCTGTAGTTTTAGGTATTATGATTATTTATTTTAAAATAAAAGGTTAATCTCCCAAATTAGAACATAGTGTAATTCACAAACATAAATAACACTAAAACAGTAGCTAGAAAACTATAATTAAAATGATAAAACCTCTGTCAACATCTATATGCCAAAAAAAGGATTTATCTAATGGAAGCATTATTATCCTAGAAAATTATTATAAATTTATAGGAGAATCTAATTTATATTGTATTGATAAAAAATCCCAGCAAGTAATTTGGTTTGCTGAATTACCAATGCCTAATGACTTTTATGCAAATGATTTTTCAATAAATAATTCTGAAATAACTATAGCATCATTTGGGGGCATAACTGTAAAAATAGATTGTAATACTGGAAAAATAACAAATGCAATTTTAACAAAATGATGTTTTGTCCTTTAACTCCAGTTTAAACCCTTTCATATTGATATTATAAAACCAAAAAAACCAGCCTACTACTAGACTGGTTTTTATATTTTAAATAGTTTTTAAACTTATTCTATATCAGAAATTCTTAACGTGTTTACCATTCCTTTATTGGCAATTGGCATAGAAGCTAGGTTAATAACCATATCGCCTTTTGTAACGTAATTCATTTCTTTACAAATTTTGTTGATGTCATCAATCGTGTCATCTGTACTCGTAAATTTATCGTAAAAGAACGCTCTAACTCCCCAAAGTAAATTCAGTTGTGTTAAAATTCTTTCGTTGGATGTAAATACTAAAATGTGAGCATGTGGTCGCCAAGCAGAAATTTGAAAAGCCGTGTAACCACTATTTGTTAAAGTAGTAACTGCTTTCGCATTGATACTATCTGCCATGGAAGCGGCGTGGTAACAAATAGATTTCGTAATGTATCTGTCGTTCTTTTTTGTTGGCGCAATATGAGGCACATTAATCAGTGGAGAATCTTCTACACTTTCAATAATGCTTGTCATCGTTTCAATAACTTGAACAGGATAATTTCCTACCGAAGTTTCTCCAGAAAGCATTACCGCATCGGCACCGTCCATAACCGAGTTGGCAACGTCATTTACTTCCGCTCTGGTAGGCGTTAAACTTGTAATCATCGTTTCCATCATTTGAGTGGCAACAATGACAGGAATACGCGCTAATTTCGCTTTTAAAATTAGTTTTTTCTGAATTAACGGTACTTCTTGCGCCGGAACTTCCACTCCTAAATCACCACGAGCTACCATTAATCCATCGCAAGCAATTACAATTTCGTCAATATTTTCAACCGCTTCTGGTTTTTCAATTTTGGCTACAATTGGAATTTTATGTTCAGAATGTTTCGCAATTAAATCTTGTAAATCTTTAATGTCTTCTTTGGTTCTTACAAAAGAAAGCGCCATCCAATCCACTTTGTTCTCACAAGCGAAAATCGCATCTTTAATATCTTTTACCGTTAAAGCTGGTAACGAAACTTTTGTATTTGGTAAGTTTACTCCTTTTTTAGATTTTAAAGGTCCACCCTGAATCACTTTACAAACTACTTCGTCAACTCTGTTTGTTTCAAGCGCTTCAAACATTAGTTTTCCGTCATCTAATAAAATTCTTTCACCCGGATTCACATCTTTTGGAAATTCTTTATAGTTCATATATACTCTGTCCGCTGTTCCAGGAACATCGTCTGAAGTTTGAAACGTAATAATATCACCTGGATTTACTACAACATCTTCTTTCATGACACCCACACGTAATTTTGGTCCTTGTAAATCGGCTAAAATAGAAGTCGTGTATCCAAATTCTTTGTTTAATTCTCTAATGATGTTTATTCTTTCAGAAACATCTGTGTAATCTGCATGTGAAAAGTTAATTCGGAAAACATTAACTCCAGCGTCAATCATTTGTTTAATTATTTCCTTACTACTGCAAGCTGGCCCTAATGTGGCAACAATTTTTGTTTTTTTATTTGTAAGCATTTTTAAAAAATTAAATTGTTTATCGATTTTAAATTATCTGTATCTACTTTATAAACCGTAGAAACATTTGGTATTGTACTTATGTTTTGTATTATTTCTTCACTTTTGAAATTGGGCTCTACGTTATCTATTTTTAATAAATAATCGGCGGTTTTTAATTCGGGAATCAAATTCATAGTGATGCTGTCTTCTTCAAAAAAACCTACATTTTGTTTGTTCGAATTAAAATTGGTTTGATTTTTTATCAGTTCCCAAGTGATATCTTGTTTTAAATCGTCAAAACTAAATCTAGAAAATTTTCCAGTTCCGTCATTCGATTTAATGGTTATTTCGTTATCATTTTTGGCTAACAAAACGTTCAATTTTAAATTGATTAAAAAGCTTAATTTAAAATCTTTTAAATTAGTGTGAATCGCAAGTAACTCAAAATCATTTGATTCAAAATCGTCTAATGTAAGTTTCAGATTTGCCATTAAATTTTTTAATAATTGTAAAGATAGGTTTAAAAATTATTAAATTGTGGTAAAAAAGGTTTCTAAACCGTTAAATTTTTATTTCAAACGTTGTAGTTGATAAAAATTTTTATTGTTTGTTTTCGATTTTATCTTGTAAGGCAAAAAACGCTCTTTTGGCAGCAGTTTCTTCTGCTTTTTTCTTAGAAGTTGCTCTAGCTTTGCTAATTACTTCATTGTCCATTAATAATTTAACGCCAAAATGTTTGACACCTTCTTTGCCATCATCTTCAAAAACTTCAAATTTAAAATTGATTTTTTCTTTCTGACACCATTCGATGATTAAACTTTTGTAGCTGATTACTTTGCCTTCTAATCGGGCAATATCCACATAAGGTTTGATGATTTTTTCGTGAATGAATTTTTCACAATACGGAAAACCTTTATCTAAATAAATAGCTCCAATGAATGCTTCGCATAAATTTCCGTGAATGTTATCTCCAAAATGAGAAGGGTTTACCTTACTTTCAATGAATTGTACCAAATTGAAATCGCGCCCCAATTCATTCAAATGCTCTCGACTCACAATTTTAGAACGCATTTTCGTTAAATAGCCTTCGTCGCCAGTTGGTACTTTTTTATATAAATGTGCAGCAATTACGCTACCTAACATCGCATCTCCTAAAAATTCTAGCCGTTCATAACTTATTGGGTAACCGTTTTCATCTGTTTTGTTGGAGGAACGATGTGTGAATGCGTGTTTGTAAAAGATTTCAGAATCAGGCTTGAAGCCTAAGATTTTGGTTATTTTTCCAAAAAAAACCCCGTCTTGATTAGAAGATGGGGATTTTTTCAATATTTTTTTAAAAATTCTGCGCATGAATTATTCTTCTAATTTTTTGAAAAGTACACAAGCATTGTGTCCACCAAATCCGAAAGTGTTACTCATAGCTACTTTAATTTCTCTTTTTTGAGGCACATTTAAAGTTAAATTTAATGATGGGTCGATATTTTCATCTACCGTTGTGTGGTTAATTGTTGGAGGAACAATACTGTATTTCATCGCTAAGATAGAAGCAATAGCTTCAATAGCTCCAGCAGCTCCTAACAAGTGACCTGTCATTGATTTTGTAGAATTGATATTGATGTTTTTCGCGTGTGCACCAAAAACATGACTAATCGCTTTCAATTCGGCAACATCACCTAATGGTGTTGAAGTTCCGTGTGTGTTAATGTGATCTACATCTTCTGGTTTCATACCGGCATCACGTAAGGTGTTTTCCATTACAGCGATAACTCCAATTCCTTCTGGATGTGGAGCGGTTAAGTGATACGCATCAGATGACATTCCGCCACCACCAACTTCACAATATATTTTTGCACCACGTGCTTTTGCGTGTTCGTATTCTTCAAAAACTAAGGCACCAGCACCTTCTCCTAAAACAAATCCATCTCTGTTGGCATCAAATGGTCTTGAAGCCGTTTCAGGTGAATCATTTCTAGTTGATAAAGCTTGCATAGAGTTGAATCCACCCATTCCTGCAATGGTTACAGCAGCTTCAGAACCACCAGAAACAATTATATCACACATTCCTAAACGGATGTAGTTGAAAGCGTCAATCATAGCATTGGCTGAAGAAGCACAAGCAGAAACTGTTGTATAGTTTGGACCCATAAAGCCATTTCTCATAGAAATATGAGCAGGAGCAATATCGGCAATCATTTTAGGGATAAAGAAAGGATTGAAACGAGGCGTTCCGTCACCTTTAGCATAACTTAGTACTTCTTCTTGGAACGTTTCTAAACCTCCAATTCCAGCACCCCAAATTACACCAACTCTTTGTTTGTTAATGTTAGAATCTAAAATTCCAGCGTCTGCAATAGCTTGCTCACCAGCTACAATAGCGTATTGAGCAAATTTATCCATACGTCTTGCTTCTTTTCTATCGACAAATTCTTCGATATTGAAGTTTTTTACTTCACAAGCAAATTTTGTTTTATGTTTTTCAGTGTCATAATAAGTAATTGGTGCTGCTCCGCTTTTTCCGCTAATTAAGGCATCCCAATATTCTTTAATGTTGTTTCCAATTGGAGTTAAAGCTCCAAGTCCTGTAACTACTACACGTTTTAATTGCATAAATTATTTTTTAGTTATATAGAAAAACCCAATGTATCATATTATAAATATAAACATTGGGTATTACATAAATGTCTTATGTTGAATGATTGTAATACAATCAATGTTTTTACAAATCTAAACAAAGATTTTTAAAAACAGAAACAAAAATAACAACATCCGTATAAAAATAAATTTACACGGATGAATGGTTATTATTTCTTAGCTTCTTCGATGTAAGAAATTGCTTGACCTACAGTAGCAATGTTTTCAGCTTGGTCGTCTGGAATTTGAATATCAAATTCTTTTTCGAATTCCATAATAAGCTCTACAGTGTCCAATGAATCAGCACCTAAATCGTTAGTGAAGCTTGCTTCTGTTACTACTTCGTTTTCGTCAACACCTAATTTGTCCACGATAATCGCTTTTACTCTTGATGCAATGTCTGACATAATTTTCAATTTTTAATTTATTTGTTGGCAAAAATAAAAAACTTTATTTTAAAACAACATTTTTGTTAGTAAATATAACTACGAATTTATAAAAAATTCTTTCAATAGCCTAATTCTCTATTCTTTTCCTTTAAATTATTTTTTAATTTCTTCTGTTTTTAGTGTCTAAACCTAAAGGAATTTATACTTTTGTGTGAAATTTAGACGATTTATTGTTGTAATAAGTTGAAAAAAAAGAGATTTAACATGAAAAAGATTGTACTTTTTGCTTCGGGCAATGGTTCTAATGCGGAAAACATTATGGCACATTTCGAGAAATCGGGTCAAGGAACTGTAGTCGGCGTGTTCACAAACAATTCACATGCCAAAGTGATTGAAAGAGCCAAAAAATTTCATGTTCCAACCTATGTTTTTAACAAAACAGAGCTTTTAGACGATACGGTTTTAAACAACTTGCAAGAATTACAACCTGATTTAATTGTATTGGCTGGTTTTTTATTAAAATTCCCAGTTCATATTATAAACGAATTTCCAAATAAAGTGATCAATATTCATCCAGCTTTGTTGCCAAATTATGGTGGAAAAGGCATGTACGGAATGAACGTGCACAACGCCGTTTTGGAAAATAAAGAAAAAGAAACAGGAATTACAGTGCATTATGTCAACGAGCATTTTGATGAAGGTGAATTTATTTTTCAAGCCAACGTAAATATTGAAAATTGTACGTCAGCAGAAGAAATCGCACAAAAAATTCACGAATTGGAAATGGAGCATTTTCCGAAAGTGATTCAAAATTTAATTTAATAAAAATCATGTCCTACCAAGTTCACATATACACAGATGGCGCTGCCAAAGGAAATCCAGGTCCAGGCGGTTATGGTGTGGTGATGGAAATGGTAGGCACACCGTATAAAAAAGAATTTTTTGAAGGATTCCGTCATACTACAAACAACCGAATGGAATTATTAGCCGTTATTGTAGGTTTAGAA
>JAUMDQ010000167.1:0-6806 GCA_032121715.1 Flavobacterium sp. | reverse complement strand
GGATTGAAAGCGACTACAGCAGGAACGTATGCTATTTCATTAGAAAATGTAGACGGATTATTTACAGCTCAAAATGTGTATGTAAAAGATAACGTAACCAATACAATTCACGATATCAAATTAGCGCCTTATACCTTTACAACTTCTGATGGTGTGTATAATAACAGATTTAAAGTAGTATTTACAAATGCAGCTTTAGCAAACCCATCATTTGTTTCAGATGAAAGTGTGGTAGTATTTACTCAAAACGAAGAATTAAAAATTAATGCTTCGCAAGAAATTGCCAAAGTGGAAGTTTTTGATGTGTTGGGAAGAAGCATTTACAAAAACAATACGGTAAATGAAAAAGCACTAAATATTGCTTCAATTGCAAATAGAAACCAAGCATTATTCGTGAAAATTACTTTCGCAACTGGTCAATCGGTTACTAAAAAAGTAATTAAATAAGTACAAGAAATTCAATTTTAAATCTCGATTCTGATTTTTTTCGGAATCGAGATTTTTTTTATGCTTAAAATTATCTTAACAATTTTCAAACTTCAAACGGAATAACTATCTTTGCCGCTTATTTAAAACAAAGAAAATGAGCAAATTATTAATTGTAGGAACAGTAGCTTTTGATGCTATTGAAACACCTTTTGGAAAAACAGATAAAATTTTAGGCGGAGCAGCAACTTATATCGGTTTATCTGCGTCTTTTTTTAATGTAGATTCAGCAATTGTATCTGTTGTAGGTGAAGATTTCCCACAAGAACATTTAGATTTATTATCAGAAAGAAACATAAATATTGAAGGAATTGAAATCGTAAAAGGTGGAAAAACGTTCTTTTGGAGTGGAAAATACCATAACGATATGAATTCTCGTGATACGTTAGCGACGGAGTTAAACGTATTAGCGGATTTCAACCCAGTGGTTCCTCAAGCATACAAAGATGCATCAGTGGTAATGTTAGGAAACTTACACCCAATTGTACAATCTTCGGTTTTAAACCAAATGACTACACAACCAAAATTAGTAGTTTTAGATACGATGAACTTTTGGATGGATTGCGCTTTACCAGAATTATTAGACGTAATCAAACGTGTAGATGTAATTACCATTAATGATGAAGAAGCGCGTCAATTATCTGGAGAATATTCTTTAGTGAAAGCAGCTGCGAAAATCCACACCATGGGTCCAAAATATGTAGTAATTAAAAAAGGAGAACACGGAGCTTTAATTTTCCATAATAAAGATGTTTTCTTCGCACCAGCGTTACCACTAGAAGAAGTTTTTGATCCAACAGGAGCAGGAGATACTTTCGCAGGTGGTTTCTCAGGATATATTGCACAATCGGAAGATGTTTCTTTCGAAAGCATGAAAAACGCGATTATTCACGGTTCAAACTTAGCTTCATTCTGTGTAGAAAAATTCGGAACAGAAAGAATGGTAGATTTAAACAAAGAAGATGTTTACGCACGTTTACAACAATTTAAGTCATTAACACAATTTGACATCAAATTATAAGCACAAAATATGCCTCGAATTTTCGGGGCATTTTTAATACAACTAATAAATAATACAACACAACAACAACTATGAGCGACGCTATTAAACACGAATGTGGAATTGCATTACTTAGATTATTAAAACCATTAGAATACTATAAAGAAAAATATGGTACGGCTTTTTACGGTGTAGAAAAAATGTACCTTTTAATGGAAAAACAACACAATCGCGGACAAGATGGTGCAGGTTTTGCCAGCATAAAATTAGATGTAAAACCTGGACAACGATACATCAGCAGAATCCGTTCGAATCAAGCACAACCGATTCAAGATGTTTTTGCACAAATTAATGCAAGAATTTCAGACGAATTAACAAAAAATCCTTCGTACCAAAATAATGTAGCGTTACAAAAAGAACACATTCCTTATGTAGGGGAATTATTTTTAGGTCACGTTCGTTATGGAACTTTCGGAAAAAATAGTATAGAAAGTGTACATCCATTTTTACGTCAGAATAACTGGATGCACAGAAATTTATTAGTCGCAGGAAACTTCAACATGACAAACGTTAAAGAGTTGTTTCAAGATTTAGTTGATGTCGGACAACACCCAAAACTAATGGCGGATACCGTTACAGTTATGGAAAAAATTGGTCATTTCTTAGATGATGAAATTACTGATTTATACATGGATTGTAAAAACGAAGGACTTACCAAATTAGAAGCTTCACCAGTTATCGCAGAAAGATTAAACATCGGTAGAATTTTAAGAAGAGCGTCTAAAAACTTTGATGGTGGTTATGCCATGGCTGGACTTTTAGGTCACGGTGACGCCTTTGTCGTTAGAGATCCAAACGGAATTCGTCCAGCGTATTATTATCAAGATGATGAAATTGTAGTCGTGGCTTCAGAACGACCAGTCATTCAAACCGTATTTAATGTGGCTTTTGAAGATGTGAAAGAATTGGAAGCTGGAGATGCCATTATCGTTAAGAAAAACGGAAACGTTCAGTTCGAAAACATTAGAGAAGCAGGTGAGAAAAAAGCGTGTTCTTTTGAAAGAATTTACTTTTCTCGCGGAAGCGATGCCGAAATCTATAAAGAAAGAAAATTATTAGGAAAATATGTTTTCCCAAGTGTATTAAAAGAAATTGATAACGATATTCATAATTCGGTATTTTCTTTTATTCCAAATACAGCAGAAACTTCTTTTTACGGAATGGCGGAAGCTGCTCAAAAACATTTAGATGAGCAAAAAGTAAAAGACATTATCGCACAAAAAGATACATTAGACGAAAAAGGCTTAAACGCAATTTTAGAAGAAAAAGTACGTACCGAAAAAATTGCCATTAAAGATGTAAAACTTCGTACGTTTATTACAGAAGATAGTAGCAGAGACGAAATGGTAGCTCATGTTTACGACATCACTTACGGTGTAGTAAAACCAACAGATAATTTGGTGATTATTGACGATAGTATTGTTCGTGGTACGACCTTAAAACAAAGTATCATTAAGATTTTAGATCGACTAAACCCGAAAAAAATTGTTGTAGTTTCTTCTGCTCCACAAATTAGATATCCTGATTGTTACGGAATTGACATGAGTACTTTAGAAGGTTTTATCGCTTTCAGAGCGGCTTTAGAATTGTTAAAAGACACTAATCAATATCATATTGTGGATGAAGTGTATACAAAATGTAAAGCACAACAAGGGTTAAAGGACACAGAAGTGGTCAATCACGTGAAAGAAATTTACGCACCATTTACAGATGAACAAATTTCGGATAAAATGGCGGAAATGCTAACTTCAAAAGAAGTAAAAGCCGAAGTGAAAATCATTTTCCAAAAAGTGGAAGATTTACATAAAGCGTGTCCGAAAAACTTAGGGGATTGGTATTTCACAGGAAATTATCCAACTCCAGGAGGAAATAGAGTGGTAAATACGGCATTTATTAATTTTTATGAAGGAAACGGACAACGTGCATATTAAAAAAAAGTGCATTTCAACGGAAATATTTACCTTATAACAAATATTTTACTTTACTCTAATAACTTGTTCTACTTTTATATGACCAGAAAATTAGTAGGTTAAGTTTTATGGTAGATTTGGGGCAAAAAGGGTGAAACGAAAGTTTCACCTTTTTTATTTTATGCTCATCTCAATTTTATAATAAATTTATTTTTGTCACTATTTCTTGTTGAATTTACTAAATTAGCCTAAGAATTAACACTAAATTCCCTAAAATGGAAAACACGCTTCAAAACACGTATAATTTTATTTTTGAAGAAGCTTTATTGAATGAAATTTCAGAAGCTTCCAAGATTCATGATTTCAAAGAAGGTGATATTATTATTGATTTTGGTGAAAACATTAAAAGCATACCACTAATTTTAACAGGTGCGATTAAAATTTTACGTGAAGATTTTGATGAAGGTGAACTGCTTTTATATTTTATTGAAAAAGGCGACACCTGTGCGATGTCTATGCAATGTTGTTTAGGAAAAGCCAAAAGTGAAATCCGCGCCATTGCAGAGACGGATGGTCAACTGATCTTAATTCCAGTAGCCAAAATGAACGAATGGTTAGGGAAATACGCTACTTGGCGAAATTTCGTATTCAACAGCTACAACAACCGATTGAAAGAAATGCTAACCACAATCGACCATTTAGCGTTCATGAATATGGATGAAAGATTGCTAAATTATTTGTTAGAAAAATCGAAAATCAATCATTCTAACGAGATTCATAATACACATCAAGAAATTGCTTACGATTTAAATACGTCCAGAGTTGTAATTTCCCGAATTCTAAAAGCCCTAGAAAACAAAGGAAAAATTAAATTGAACCGAGCGTATATTGAGTTGTTGTAAATCGTCCTTAAAAAATGAAATATAAAATTTTATTCTTATACATCTTTTTATCAATAAGTTCTTTTTCACAAGATTTGTGTAAAACAGACATTATGAATCAAGAAAAATTACTTCCAACTAATAAGATTGATGAATTTTTAAAACATGATTTTTCCAAGTTATGGCTAGAAACGGAGAACAGTTTGGTATACGGAATTCTTGGTGATGAGTATCAAAGAATTTTAATAAAGTTGCTTACAATCGAAAAGAATATCAACAATCCAAATGAATATTTTGTCTATGGTAAATCAAGTGTCAAAGAAAATA
The DNA here is from genome assembly GCA_032121715.1 of Flavobacterium sp. Classification (GTDB taxonomy): domain Bacteria; phylum Bacteroidota; class Bacteroidia; order Flavobacteriales; family Flavobacteriaceae; genus Flavobacterium. The sequence continues at coordinate 2,142 of JAUMDQ010000167.1, read as the reverse complement.
TTTGTGAGTTCGTTGGAAAAATTACAATTCTTAAAATTCAAGAATCGAGAAGGGAATATTTTGGAGTAGATGACGAATTTAAAAATTCAGGTATAAAAACACAAGGTTTGTTAACCGCTAAATATGAATTTTTCGAAAATAAATTACAATCACATTCTGGTTATTTTACTGGGAATTTAGAAACGAAATGGTTTTTAGATAAAGACGATAAACTGCAATACGACAATATTAATAGTCATTCTGATGGTTATTTCAACAATGCTTTTGTAGGAAATTGGAAAATGTACAATTCTAAAATCGAAAAAAAGTGCCATTGGGGTGATTATAGAGTTCCAAGCATTGATTGTAGTTTTGACATTGGTGTTGGAGAATTTAATGTTGCTGAAAAGTATTGGAAAAAAGGCTGGTTAGATATTGCTTTGAAAAATAAAATACCAAATCTTAATGGTATTGAAACTACAAAAGCTGAAACTACTAAAAGTTGGTGGGAATAAATATTTTATAAATTAACATTTCCTCACTTAAATCAAAAATTCCACCTCTGTAACATTTGTAACTGTATAACGTTTCGGATGCGTTTAAATTTGCTTCATAATTAATCAGATTATGAAAAAAATGAAACAACCGATTTTTATAACCACTTTATTATTTTCAGTTTTTGGATTGGCACAAGACACGCTAACGATTTCTAAAAACGATATTTCTAAGAAAATCTCAGAAAATAATTTACAAGTGAGAATTGCTGAAAAAAACTTTCAGTCGGCAAAAGCAGATTACAATCAATCGAAAGCGGTTTTCTTACCGAATATTAATGTTTCGCACACTGGAATTTCAACCACCAATCCGTTAATGGCTTTTGGTTCGAAATTAAATCAAGAAATATTAACGGCTTCCGATTTCAATCCCGCTTTATTAAATGATCCAGCAAAAACACAAAATTTTGCTACGAAATTCGAAATTCAACAACCCCTCATTAATATAGATGGTTTTTACGGAAGACAAGCCGCAAAAGCTAAAATGGAAGCGTTCCAACTACAAACCGAACGCACCAAAGAATACTTAGAATTAGAAGTTTCAAAAGCGTACATGCAATTGCAATTGGCGTATAAAGCCGTAAACGTTTTAGAGAAAGCCAATAATACAGGAAAAGCCAATTTGAAATTAGTCGAAAATTATTTCAAACAAGGTATGTTGCAAAAAACAGATTTACTAAACGTGCAAGTTCGAGTAAACGAAATCGCGAATCAATTGCAATATGCGAAAAGTAACGTACAAAACGCCTCAGATTATTTAGGATTTCTATTAAACGAAGATACACAAGGAAAAATCTACAAGCCTGCTGAAGTTTTAGAAAATACCATTGCGATTGAAGCAATAAACACTACTTTATCTGAAAACAGAAAAGACATTCAAGCGATGACAAAATCTTCAGAAGCGTATGCAAAAATGTTACAATCGTCAAAAATGACTTTTTTACCAAGGTTAAACGCTTTCGGAAGTTATGAAATGTACGATAAAAACATTTTAGGAACTTCGGCAAAAGGTTATTTAGTTGGCGCACAATTGTCTTGGAATGTTTTCGATGGCTATAAATCTATCGGTAAATATGAAAAAGCAAAAGCGGAATCTCAAAAAGCAGATGCGGAAAAAGACCAATACACGAAACAAAGTCAATTGGAATTAAACAAAACCAATCGCCAATTAAAAGACGCAGAAAACAAAGTGAATTTATCAAAATTGGCTTTCGAACAATCGCAAGAAGCGTACAGAATTCGTCAAAACAGATTCGCGCAAGGTTTAGAAAAAACAACCGATTTATTGCAATCCGAAACACAAATGATTCAAAAAGAATTAGAACAATTGCAAGCCGTTTTCGAATATAATTTCACCAAACAATATTTACAGTTTTTAACGAAGTAATTAGATATTAACATTCAAACAACACAGATTTAAGAAATCTAAGAAATTTTTAAAATTAACATGATTTCTCTAATCAGTGTTCCAAATGAAAATAAATAACAAGAACAACATCAGAGAAGATTTCTCGAATTTATCCAATCTGTGTTCCAAAAATAAATTTTAAATTATGAAAAAAATAACCATCCTAACCCTTTCCACTCTAGCATTTCTATCATGTGGAAA
>JAUMDQ010000166.1:0-8727 GCA_032121715.1 Flavobacterium sp. | reverse complement strand
TATTTAGAATAATGCCTGAAAATTCCAGTATCTGTTAACGTGTGTAAAGCGGCTTTTTGGTTGGCCGATTTTAAGGCTTGATTTGCCCAAGAATTGCACGTATAAAACAACGAATAACTTCCTTTTGCTTCATAGAAAATGTCGTTTTTACCGTAAACGGCATCGGTTTCTATTTTGATGTTTTCACCAGAATTTGTTTCGAAAGATTCATTAATAAACAATACCAAATTTTGGTATTCTATTGTCGAAATTTGAATCTTTTTGCAATACGCGTCTTCTTTCATTGTTTTGTAAAAAGTTGTGTGCAAAGCACTTGAACTTAATCCGGTTGTAGCTTTTAATGCGGTACTGACTTTTAAATCTGCCCAAGTTGGAGTTTCTAAATAAAAACCTCTGTCGCCCCAACCCATTGCTAAATATTTCGCAGTAGAATCTTTTGCTTTTGTGTGTTCGAATTTAATTTGTTTCGACCAATCGAAAGTATCATTTTTAACAGGAACTACTATATCTGTATGCACTCCATTTGAAAGAATAAAAATTTCAACTTTTGGTTCGTCAATTGCGAATTGATTTGTATTTACAGGAATAAAAGATAGTAATGAAACAAGTAATCCATAAGTGATTAACGCTAATAAAAATAAGCCAATATATTTGAATGTTTTTTTGATGGTTTTCATTGCGCTGTAAAAATCATTTCGTTAGTAAATCCTTTTTTACGTAAAATTTTTCTAAAATCTGCCCTTGTTGGTTTCACAACAACCGTAGTATCATTGTCTGAATAGTTATATTCGAAATCAATTTTAATTTCCCTTTTTAATTTTTCGAAATCTTCCTTAGACCCAATAGAAAATTTTCGGATATAGTTGTTTTCTTTTTTATAAACATCTACATAGATTTTCCCATCAATATTTGTATTTATGATTAAAGCGTTTTTATAAAATTTTAAAACTTTATCTTTTATAGAAATAGTGTCTGAATATTGATATTCCCAAAATAATGAATCGTTTTTAGAAACTAACTTCATTTTTTGTTTGGTTTCATTATCAATCACAAAAGTTTTATCAAAAGTTAAACCTGGAAAAGAATCTTTTTCTTGAATTGAAATTTTTTCTTCGTTAAACCATTTTTGAATAATTTTATCTTTTTCTATTGATATAATTGAAGAATCTTTTGCTTTGTAAGTACCAAACCAATTTTCTGGAACACTTTGAATTTCTTCCACACCTATCGGCTGATTTTCTGGAAACTCAATATAACTCTCTTCTAATGATCTTTTATTGCAAGAAACTAATACAATAAGTAAACTAAAAATTAAAACATTTTTTTTCATTATATAACAATTTTAAGAAGAACTTAACAAATGTTATGCCACAAAAAAAATCTGCTAAAACGAATTAGCAGATTTCTCTATTTTTCTTTATTATATTATCTATGATTACACGTTAAAACGGAAATGCATTACATCACCATCTTTTACGATGTATTCTTTACCTTCTACTCTAAGTTTTCCAGCTTCTTTACATTTTGCTTCTGTTCCTAAATTTGAATAATCTTCAAAAGCGATAACTTCTGCACGGATAAATCCTTTTTCGAAATCGGTATGAATTACTCCAGCTGCTTGTGGTGCAGTATCTCCAACTTGAATGGTCCAAGCTCTAACTTCTTTTACACCCGCAGTAAAGTACGTTTGTAAGTTTAACAATTTATAAGCTGCACGAATTAATACTGCAGAACCTGGTTCAGATAATCCCATATCTTCTAAGAAAACCTGACGTTCTTCGTAACTTTCTAATTCTGTAATATCTGCTTCTGCACCAACAGAAAGAATAATAACCTCAGCTTGTTCGTCTTTTACTAATTCTCTAACTTGGTCAACATATTTGTTTCCGTTTACAGCTGATGCTTCATCTACGTTACAAACATATAAAACTGGTTTCGCTGTAATTAATTGAAAAGCGTCGTATAAAGCAGCTTCTTCAATACCATTTGGTTCTACCGTTCTTGCCGATTTTCCTTGTAATAAAGCTTCTTTAATTTTATCTAAGATACTTTTTTCAATTTTTGCTTCAGCATTTCCGGTTTTCGCACCTTTATTAGCTTTTTCTAAACGTTTTTCAACTGTTTCTAAGTCTTTTAATTGTAACTCGATGTCAATTGTTTCTTTATCACGAATTGGGTTTACATTTCCATCAACGTGCACAATATTATCGTTATCAAAACAACGTAACACGTGAATAATAGCGTTACATTCTCTAATATTTCCTAAAAACTGATTTCCTAATCCTTCACCTTTACTCGCACCTTTAACTAAACCTGCAATATCAACAATATCAACAGTTGCCATTTGCACACGCTCTGGTTTTACCAATTCTTCTAAACGATTAATTCTTGGATCTGGTACATTTACTACACCAATATTTGGTTCGATAGTACAAAAGGGAAAGTTAGCACTTTGCGCTTTTGCATTAGATAAACAATTAAATAATGTCGATTTTCCTACGTTTGGTAAGCCTACAATTCCTGCTTTCATATTATTTGTATTCAGTTAACAATTGAAGTTAACAGTTAGTTTTAAATTTAAGTTTGCAAATATAGTTTAAAAGTTACGGAGTAGCAAAGTTGAAATTTAGTTTAATTACAAAAACAAAAATTAGGCTTTACAATTATTTTACTTCGATTCTAAAATTTAACGAAATCTATATGTTTTGATAAAAAACAAAACAAGTTAACTTAACAGTGTAAATCTAAGTTTGCAGGATAAACAAACATTAATTTATCATGAAAAAACTTTTCTATTTATCTCTCTTAATTGGGTATTCCTGTTTTTCGCAAACACTATATCCTTATTTACAAAATGTAACACCAACTTCAATTTATGTAAATTGGAAAACTAGCAGTAATAGTGAAACTATTGTTGAATATGGAACTTCATCAGAAAATTTAAACGTAACGGTTACAGGAAATACAAATATTTTTACTGACACGGGATATCCTGGAAACTATTATTATCATTCTGCAAAACTTATCAATTTAACGGCTAATACCAAATATTATTACCGAATTAAAACAGGTACGCAATTATCTGAAATTAAATCGTTTAAAACATTACCAAATCCTGGACAAGCTGCAACAGCAGATGGACATATTCGATTTTTAATCATGGGTGATAATCAATTAAAAAACGAACCTCGTTATGATTCATTAGTTTCGGCAGCTAAAAGGAAAATTAAAGAAAAATGGGGTGCTACGCTATCTCCAGATGATAATATTTCCATGACATTTATGGTTGGAGATCAAGTTGATGTTGGAACTTTAGATCATTATGAACATGTACATTTTAAGAAAAATAGAGAACTTTCAGGAAACATTCCAATTCAAACAACAGTAGGAAATCATGAAACCTACGGGACTTTAGGTATGAATTCTTATTATAGTCATTTTTATATGAGTGAATTAACATATCAAGGAATTTCATCAAACACGGAGAATTATTATGCACAGCAAGCTGGAAATGTTTTATTTATCAGTATGAGCTCTGAACATACAGGTTCAGCACAATTAGCATGGTTACAACAAGTTATAGCTGCTGCACAAACCGATAACACTGTAGATTGGATTTTCTCCTTAAGTCATCGTCCTTATCAAGCGGAACAATATGTTGGAGATATTTCAAATTGGGTTAGAGATACTGCTGTTCCTTTATTAACAACATCGAACAAATACATAATGCATATTGGTGCACATCATCACTTATATCATAGAGGACAGCTAAAAAATCAAACAGCTTACCAAATTATTTCAGGTGGAACAGCTTGGGATCAATATTGGTCGATGTCAACAGAACAAGACTTTGAAGATGTTCAAAAAACGATTAGTAACTGGATGTATCAAATTGTTGATATTGATGTTACAAACGGTAAAATGGATGTAGAAAGTTATTCAATTGGAAGTGTTTTACAGTGGAAAAACAATCAATTAATGGATACTTTTCATCGATATAAAAATAAACAAATACCAAATAAACCTAGCATTACAAACACATTTAGCGAACCTGTCCAACTTCCTTTGACACTTACTGGATCTGCATTTTCAACAACTGAAACGGAACTTTTAAATACAACTCAATTTGTGATTTCAAAATTTGCTGACTTTAACACAATTGAAAAAGAATCGTATCGTGATTTTGAAAATTTATTTGGGAAATATGGTACTCAAAAAGATTCTACTGTAAATATTAATTTAGGTGTTGATATTACCAAAATGGAACTTCTTGCCAATTCTTTAGATAATGGAATTCACTATGCAAAACTTCGCCATAGAGACAGAAACTTAGAATGGTCAAATTGGAGTGATGTAGTTTCCTTCGAAGTAATTAGTAGCAACGTTGGAATTACTGAAATTTCATTAAATAACAGTAATAATCTATATGCAATTAACGAATCAATTTCAGTGAACTATGTAAATGCTCCAACTACAAGCAACACATGGATTGGAATTTACAAAGATGGACAAGTTCCAGGAGTTAATGGATCTACACTTTGGTCTTATACCAATGGAACTACTAGTGGTACTAACAATTATAGTTCTGGAATAACACAAGCTGGTCGTTACTTTGCAGCACTTTTTATTAATAATGGCTATACTGAAGTAGCGACGAGAGTTTATTTTTATGTTGGGTCAATACCAATACTAACTACTAATGCATCAGAATATGCTCTTGGTGAAAATGTACTTGTTTCTTATACAAATGGTCCAAATATCACCAACGATTGGATTGGAATTTACAAAATGGGAATTAACGCTGGCGACGCACCTTCTACTTCATGGCAATATGTAACTACTGCAAACGGCACAAAAACCTTTAGCAGTTTACCAAAAGGATATTATTATGCACAATATTTCATCCAAAACAGCAATAATGCAATTGGAAATAAAGTGTTCTTTAAAGTTGGAGATATTGTTACAGAACTATGGATAGATAGCCCAGTGTATGATTTAGGTGAACAGATCACAGCTTCATGGACAGATGCACCAGGAATTGTAAAAGATTGGTTAGGGATTTATAACGAATATGACAATCCAAATTCTGACCCATTAATTAGTTATCAATATTTTGATGGTTTAGCTCAAGGATCAGCACAAATTACCAATGTAAATATGCCAACTGTAGCAGGGAACTATTTCATTGTTATGTTTACCAACGATTCATACAATGAAGTATCAAACAGAGTTCAATTTCAAATGATGGATCCATTGCAAATGGAAGGATTTAAAATCGATAATGGTATAAAATTATTTCCAAATCCATCAAATAATAACAAACAAACATTTATTCAATGTGATTATCCAATTGATGAAATTGAATTATTTGACATGGAAGGCAAACTATTGTATGCCACAAAAAATGTGAATAACAATAAATATTCATTACTAACACAAGATTTAGCAAAAGGGATGTATATTATAAAAATACATTCTAGAAAATTATTTACAGCTAAACTGATTATTGAATAAGTTTGAAAAAAATAAGCATAAAAAAAGCTCTTCGATTTGAAGAGCTTTTTTATTTAAAATTACTATATTTTTTTTACTCATTATGTAAAAATGCTTGTCTGTTTATAAGTGTTTCTTCACTTTCCACGTGATTATCATCTGGAACGCAACAATCAACCGGACAAACTGCAGCACATTGAGGTTCTTCGTGAAATCCTTTAAATTCTGTACATTTTCCAGGAACGATATAATATAAATCGTCAGAAACTGGCGTTTGAGCTGCATCTGCATCAATTTCCGTTCCGTCTGGTAAAATTATTTTTCCAGAAAGTTTCGTTCCATCTTTCCAACGCCAATCGTCAGCGCCTTCATATATTGCTGTATTTGGACATTCTGGTTCACAAGCACCACAATTAATACATTCGTCTGTTATTATTATTGCCATAATTTTAAAGTTAGAAGTCAGAAATAGGAAGTTAGAAGTTTTAAAAAAAATCTACTGCAAAAGTCTAACTAAATGTTTAATTTTGTGCAAAAATACAACGTAAACTAAATATAAACAAGTTACTAATGTTACAAATTGAAATAAAAAATAATTTTGTTGAATTAGGGAAATTTTTAAGCCAATTTTCTTTAGATAATAATCAGCTAAACAACCAAGTGAAACATAATGATTTATTTTTTAATTCGTTTGTAGATTTGATTGCTTTATCGCAATCACATAACAATTGGTTTACACCTGACAATGTACATTTTAGCATTTCAAGTTGGGCAGATGCTTTAACCGAAGATAACCTAAACCAATGGCTTTCAGCATATTCATTCAATGAAAAAGAACCAAAAAATGTAGGTTTAATTTTAGCTGGAAATATTCCTTTAGTTGGTTTTCACGATTTTATTTCGGTTTTAGTTTCTGGTCATAATGTATTGGTAAAAACATCGAGCAAAGACGATTATTTAATTAAGTTTTTAGCAAACTATTTGATTGCTTTAGATAAACGTTTTAATGAAAAAATAACTTTTGTTGAAGGAAAATTAGAAGGTTTCGATGCTGTAATTGCGACAGGAAGCAATAATACAGCTCGTTATTTCGAATATTATTTTAAAGATAAACCTTCCATTATTAGAAAAAGTAGAAATTCAATTGCGGTTTTAACTGGAAAGGAAACCCCAGAAGAAATGACTTTATTAAGTGAAGATGTTTTTAGATATTTTGGATTAGGTTGCCGAAATGTTTCTAAAATATTTGTTCCGAAAAATTACAATTTCGATTCATTTTTCAATGGAATGTTCGCTCAAAAAGATGTTATTTACTATGAAAAATATGCGAATAATTACGATTATAACAAAGCTGTCTTTTTAATGAGTAACTTTCAATTGTTAGACAATGAATTTTTAACTATTAAAGAAGATACGAGTCACGCCTCACCTATTTCTTCTGTTTTTTATGAATATTACGAAGATATAAACGAAATCAAAGCGCGTGTGAAACAAGATGCAGAAATCATTCAATGTGTGGTTTCGAACGGAATTATTGACAATTCAGTTTATTTTGGAGAAACTCAAAAACCAAAATTATGGGATTATGCTGATAATGTGGATACTTTAGCTTTTTTAAATAATTTATAGCATGAAAGCTTCAAAAATTAGCGAAATAATCAAACATCAAAAAGAAAAGGAAGTTCACAAACATGAACCGAATTTCAATTTGGAAGCAAAAGTAAATTCGAACCGAAAAGACGAGAAAAAGAAGAAATAAAATGGTTACGCAAACGATTTCGTTAATAAATCGTTTTGAAACTGTTAAATTATTTTTTCGAGGTTTTTTCAAATGTTGGAAATTTGCGGGCAACTACAACAAATAAACACAATGAAAAAACACAACTACAGCGCAGGACCTTGTATTTTACCACAAGAAGTTTTCGAAAAATCGGCTCAAGCCATTCTTAATTTTAATAATTCGGATTTATCTTTATTAGAAATATCGCACAGAAGTAAAGATTTCGTGGCAGTAATGGACGAAGCACGAGCTTTGGTATTAGAACTTTTAGGATTAGAAAACAAAGGCTATCAAGCACTTTTTTTACATGGTGGCGCAAGTTTAGAATTCTTAATGGTTCCTTATAATTTAATGAAAACTGACGGAAAAGCAGCATATTTAGATACTGGAACTTGGGCAAACAACGCAATCAAAGAAGCAAAACATTTTGGTGAAACTCTAATTGTGGGGTCTTCAAAAGAGGCAAATTATAATTTCATTCCGAAAAATATTGAAATTCCTTCTGATGCAAATTATTTCCATTGTACGAGTAACAATACGATTTTCGGAACACAAATGAAATCGTTTCCTAAAACAAATGTGCCTTTAGTTTGTGATATGAGTTCAGATATTTTTTCAAGAAGTTTAGATTTTTCTCAATTCGATTTAATTTATGCTGGTGCTCAAAAAAACATGGGACCAGCTGGTGCAACTTTGGTAGTAGTTAAAGAAGAAATCTTAGGAAAAGCAGGTCGTTATATACCAAGTATGCTAGATTATGAAAAACATATCAAAGCAGAAAGCATGTACAATACGCCACCAGTATTTCCTATTTATGCTTCCTTATTGACATTACAATGGTTGAAAAAATTAGGTGGAATTGCTGCGATTGAAAAAATCAACGAGCAAAAAGCACAACTATTATATACTGAAATTGACAAAAATCCATTATTTAAAGGAACTGCCGCAACAGAAGACAGAAGCAACATGAATGCTACTTTTGTTTTAACAGATGAAAAATTAACTGAAAAATTTGATGCGATGTGGAAAGCAGCAGGAATTTCTGGTTTAACCGGACATCGTTCTGTTGGTGGTTATCGTGCTTCCATGTACAACGCACTTCCCTTAGAAAGTGTGGAAGTATTAGTGAATGTGATGAAAGAATTAGAAGTTAGTACACAAATCCTAACGCAATAAAATATACAATTTTACAATATACAAATAGCATGAAAGTATTAGCAAACGACGGAATATCAAAAAGTGGAATCAAAGCATTAGAAAAAGCAGGTTTTGAAGTCCTTACTACAAAAGTAGCGCAAGAACAAGTTGCCAATTATATCAATACGCACGACATTAAAGTCGTTTTGGTAAGAAGTGCTACGAAAGTAAAACAAGACATTATTGATGCTTGCCCAGGATTAAAAATCATTGGTCGTGGCGGCGTTGGAATGGATAATATTGATGTTGATTATGCG
>JAUMDQ010000165.1:0-4674 GCA_032121715.1 Flavobacterium sp. | reverse complement strand
GTGAAATTTCCAGATTCTCCAGAAATTTTCAAGACTTTTTCGTTTTCAATTTGTAAAATCTGTGGATAAATTTCAGATAAATGGGCTACACTTTCCTGTAGCAATTCGCTGCCTAATTTTCCAGGGGCGATACCATAAGCGTTATTGAAAACAGCTTTTTGTAAGGAGGAACTTTTCTGATGTGCAATAATGCTAATTTTTTTATCAGTCATAAAAGATTTCTCTTTTGCCGAACCAAAAATTAAAGCTGCAGAAACGCCTGAAACGCCACCGCCAATGATTAAAACGTCAAACATATTATTTTGTTTGTTCCACTACTTTTTTAGCAACCATAAAAAGTGTTACTATTAACATTGCACAAAAAGAAGCCACAATTCCAATGATAGCAATAGTGCTTTCTCCTTCAAAAGGTTTTTCGAAATTAATTTTTGTGGCATTAAAAACAATAGTGATTAACGATAATGCGATAATAATGTAGGTAAATATTTTCATTCTCTTTTTTTTTAAACTTATATAAATAATCCTTTTACGTTTGCGGCAAATAATTTTATCGAAATGGCTAATAAAATCACACCAAAAACTTTTCTAATAATTCCTAAACCATTTACGCCTAATAATTTTTCAATTTTTCCTGACGATTTTAAAACAGCATATACTAAAATCACGTTAATTAAAATCGCAATAATAATGTTGACTTTGTCATAAGCTGCTCGTAATGATAATAAAGTGGTCATCGTTCCAGCTCCTGCAATTAAAGGGAAAGCGATCGGAACAATCGACGCTGTTGTTGGATTGTCTTCTTTGTATAATCGCACGCCTAAAATCATTTCTAAGGCTAAGAAAAACAAAACAAACGAACCTGCGACGGCGAATGAATTGGCATCAATTCCAATTAATTTTAAAATTTCTTCACCCACAAACAAAAATGCAATCATGATAATTGCCGAAACAATAGTCGCTTTTTCCGACTGAATATGTCCAATCTTGCTTCGTAAATCGACAATAATAGGAATACTTCCTAAGATATCAATTACGGCGAATAAAATCATCGATATTGTAAAAACTTCTTTCCAGTCGATTCCCATAAGTTGTGGTGTAAAAATATTTTTGCAAATATAAGCATATTGTTTAAAAATGCATTTGAATTTAACGATACATTAGGTTTCTTAGTATTGGTGCGCTTTCAAATTTAAAATTGACACATTAAATTACTATCTTTGCAAACTAAATTAAAAAGAATGTTTCAACTTCAAAAAACTATAGTTTCCGAAGAGATTTTAGAAAAAGACTTCGTATGTAACTTATCTGCTTGTAAAGGTGCGTGTTGTGTAGATGGAGATGCTGGTGCGCCATTAACTAAGGAAGAAACGCAAATATTAGCTGATATCTATCCAAAAGTAAAACCATTTTTACGCAAAGAAGGTATCGCAGCGATTGAAGAACAAGGCACTCACGTGATTGGTGCAGATGGGGAATTAGAAACGACATTAATTGGCGGAAAAGATTGTGCTTATGTGATTTTTGATAAAAAAACGGCACTTTGCGGAATTGAACAAGCCTATAATCAGGGTGAGGTAGATTGGAAAAAACCCGTTTCTTGTCATTTATACCCAATTCGAGTAAAAGAATATTCGGATTTTTCAGCGGTGAATTATCATAAATGGCACATTTGTTCAGATGCCTGTGCTTTAGGTGCAGAATTACAAGTTCCAGTATATAAATTTGTAAAAGAAGCCTTGGTGAGAAAGTTCGGAATGGAATGGTATGAAGAATTAGAAAAAGTCGCTCTAGATTTGAAAAAATAAACGCTAAAAAAACACCTCGAAAATCGTCTTAGCAAGTGTATTATCAGTTGGTTAAGATGATTTTTTTGTTTTGTTTAACGAAATATAATTTACTGATAATTAAATAGTTATAAAATTATTTTTAACTTTACAATTATTTTTCAGATTGTTAAAAACTTAGCCATATTGTGAATAAGTTTGGCTTTCATAATTCAATTCATTTCTCCATTTTTGTAAAGTCAAATATTTAGAGAAAGCATCTCATTAAACATAAAAAAATCAATTACTTATGTCAACCGTTGAACCAATTTTACAAGAAAACAAAAACAGATTCGTAATTTTTCCAATCAAACACCACGATATTTGGGAATTTTATAAATCAATGGAAGCTAGTTTTTGGACAGCTGAAGAAATTGATTTATCTCAAGATTTAAATGATTGGAATAATAAATTGAATGCTGATGAGAAGTATTTTATCAAGCATATTTTAGCTTTTTTCGCAGCTTCTGACGGAATTGTCAATGAAAATTTAGCCGAAAACTTCGTCAATGAAGTGCAATATGCTGAAGCAAAATTCTTTTATGGTTTCCAAATTATGATGGAAAATATCCATTCTGAAACGTATTCGCTTTTAATTGACACATATGTAAAGGATGAAGCAGAAAAAGATGATTTATTTAACGCTTTAGAGGTTTTTCCAGCCATTAAGAAAAAAGCAGATTGGGCCTTAAAATGGATTGAATCAGATTCTTTTGCAGAACGTTTAATTGCGTTCGCAGCAGTAGAAGGAATTTTCTTCTCAGGTGCATTTTGTTCTATTTATTGGTTGAAAAAACGTGGTTTAATGCCAGGTTTAACCTTTTCAAATGAACTAATTTCTCGTGACGAAGGTGTGCACTGTGATTTTGCTGTGCATTTACATAACCATCACTTGATAAATAAAGTGTCAAAAACAAGAATTAGAGAAATTATTGTGGACGCTTTAAATATAGAAAGAGAATTTATTACAGAAAGTTTACCTGTTTCTTTAATTGGAATGAATGCCGGATTAATGACGCAATATTTAGAGTTCGTTGCTGATAGATTATTAGTAGAATTAGGTTGCGAAAGAGAATACAACACGTCAAACCCATTTGATTTTATGGACATGATTTCTTTACAAGGAAAAACAAATTTCTTCGAGAAAAAAGTAGCCGAATATCAAAAGGCGGGTGTAATGAATACCGATTCTGATGCACAAAAAATTACATTCGACGCTGATTTTTAATTTATCGCCACGAAGACACAAAGTCACAAAGAAAATATAAACTTGGTCTAAGTTTTAAAATCAGACTAAATGTAACCATAAAAACAAAAAACTTCGCGTCTCAGTGTCTTTATGGTTAAAATAACAATACAGAATTCTCCCAAATCCTGATATTAACTTTACCTAAAAATGTAAGTCTTTTGTTGTTTTCAATAAATGGCAAGCCTTAATTACTGGCCTAAAAATAATTAATACAAATAACCCGAAACAGTAAAGGGATTTGCTGGTTCACAAAACAAAAACTATGTACGTAATAAAAAGAGATGGCCATAAAGAGCCAGTAAGTTTCGACAAAATCACAGACAGAATCAAGAAACTGTGTTATGGTTTAAACGATTTAGTAGATGCTGTAAAAGTAGCTATGAGAGTTATTGAAGGATTGTATGATGGGGTAACCACTTCAGAATTAGATAACTTGGCAGCAGAAACAGCAGCTTCAATGACTATTGCTCACCCAGATTACGCACAATTAGCAGCTCGTATTGCTATTTCAAATTTACATAAGAATACCAACAAATCATTCTCAGAAACGATGAATGAAATGTATCATTATGTAAATCCAAGAAACAATCAGGCAGCACCTCTTTTATCAGAAGAAGTTCACAATGTAATTCAAGAAAATGCAGAATTTTTAAATTCTCATATCATATATAATAGAGATTTTAACTACGATTATTTCGGATTTAAAACTTTAGAGCGCTCGTATTTATTAAAAATAAATGGTAAAATTGTTGAGCGTCCGCAGCACATGTTAATGCGTGTTTCTGTTGGAATTCACTTAAACGATTTACCTGCTGTGTTGGAAACGTACGACTTAATGTCGAAAAAATTCTTCACGCACGCTACACCAACTTTATTCAACGCAGGAACACCAAAACCTCAAATGTCATCTTGTTTCCTTTTAGCGATGCAAGACGATAGTATTGATGGAATTTACGATACGTTAAAACAAACAGCAAAAATTTCTCAATCTGCTGGTGGAATTGGATTGTCTATTCATAATGTTCGTGCAACTGGTTCATACATTCGTGGCACAAACGGAACTTCAAACGGAATTGTTCCGATGTTGCGTGTTTTTAATGACACTGCTCGTTATGTAGATCAAGGTGGTGGAAAACGTAAAGGAAGTTTTGCGATTTACATCGAAACGTGGCATGCAGATATTTTCGATTTCTTAGATTTGAAAAAGAATACAGGTAAAGAAGAAATGCGTGCGCGTGACTTATTCTTCGCGATGTGGACCTCAGATTTATTCATGAAACGTGTGCAAGAAGACGGATTATGGACGTTAATGTGTCCAAATGAATGTCCAGGTTTATACGATGTTTATGGTGAAGAGTTCGAAGCATTATATACTTCATACGAAGCTGCTGGAAAAGGTAGAAAAACCATCAAAGCACACGAATTATGGGAAAAAATTCTAGAATCGCAAATTGAAACTGGAACGCCATACATGTTGTATAAAGATGCAGCAAACCGTAAATCAAATCAGAAAAATTTAGGTACGATTCGTTCTTCGAATTTATGTACTGAAATTATGGAATATACTTCGAAAGACGAAATTGCAGTTTGTAACTTAGCCTC
>JAUMDQ010000164.1:0-9939 GCA_032121715.1 Flavobacterium sp. | reverse complement strand
TAAACTCTGACTTATTATAAAAATAATTCGCAACATAATATTTACCGAAAAAACTAAATAATTGGTTTTTAGATTTACTAATTTCCAAAGCAGCTGTATAAGCTTTTTCAGGATCTGAAATAAGTTTTTCTTGAATACTTCGAGTTCTTTTGATCTCCAACTCACTCAAATTTTGAGAAAACACTGCAGGAGCTGTTACTAATAGTATAAAAAAGAAGATAAATTTATGCATTTTGAAAAACGAGAAAAACTCAATTATTAAATTTTGAAGAGTTAAAAATAAGGAATAAAGCTACAATTTTTTTTAATTTATTTTGAAAATAGTTTTATTTTTTTGTACTTAATTTTTTAACATAAAAAAATCCCAAACTCTTTCGAATTTGGGATTTGAAATATTTAGATTCTGATCTCTTTTTTAAGAACGAGACAGAATGAAAATTCTAAAGTTCTAAAGCTTTCTTAGGATTGTTGTCTAGTAATAATTCCATTGGGTTTTCTAATGCTTCTTTAACTGCAACTAAGAAACCAACAGATTCACGACCATCAATAATTCTGTGGTCATAAGATAAAGCTACATACATCATTGGGTGAATTTCCACTTTTCCGTTTACGGCAATTGGACGCTCAATAATGTTGTGCATACCTAAAATTCCTGATTGAGGAGGATTGATAATTGGCGTAGATAACATACTTCCGAAAACCCCACCGTTTGTAATTGTGAATGTTCCACCAGTCATGTCGTCAACAGTAATTTGTCCGTCACGAGCACGTAATGCTAAACGCTTAATTTCTGCTTCCACACCACGGAAAGTTAATAATTCTGCATTTCTTACAACAGGAACCATTAATCCTTTTGGTCCAGAAACTGCAATTGAAATATCTGCAAAATCAAAAGCTACTTTATGATCACCATCCATCATAGAATTTACATCTGGATATAATTGCAAAGCTCTTGTAACCGCTTTTGTAAAGAATGACATATAACCTAAACCAATACCATTATGTTTTGCTTTAAACTCGTCTTTATATTGATTCCTGATGATATTAATTGGTGTCATGTTAACTTCGTTAAAAGTCGTTAACATAGCTGTTTCGTTTTTAGCGGCTACTAAACGTTCTGCAACTTTTCTACGTAACATAGAAAGTTTTACTCTTTCTGTTGCACGAGAACCGTTTGTTGGTGTTCCCATTGAAGGTACTGCGTTTGCTGCATCTTCAGTAGTAATTCTTCCACCTTTTCCTGTTCCAACAATGTCAGAAGGAGAGATGTTTTTTTCGTCTAATATTTTCTTAGCTGCTGGAGATGGAGCTCCTGTAGCGTAAGTTTTTTCAGCAACTGGTGCCGCTTTTACTTCTTCTTTTTTTACTTCTGGTGCTTTTTCCACAGCAGGCGCAGCAGTTGCTCCGTCTGGTTTGGCAGCCGCCGTATCAATATGACAAACTACTTGTCCAACAGCCACAGCGTCACCTTCTTCTGCTTTAAGCGTAATAATTCCGCTAGCTTCTGCTGGTAATTCTAAAGTTGCTTTGTCTGAATCTACTTCAGCAATAGCTTGATCTTTTTCAACGTAATCTCCGTCTTTTACTAACCAAGTTGCAATTTCAACTTCGGTGATAGATTCTCCCGGTGATGGGACTTTCATTTCTAAAATCATATTCTGTCGTTTTTAGTTTTAGGTGAAAAGGCTACCTAAAATTATATTAATGTGTTGTATAACTGTTATTGAAATAAATTTTTGTCAAAAACCATAGCAATGGCATTCGCTTGACGTTTTTTCGAACGTTCGTAACTTCCTGCTGCTGGTGCACTGTATGCTTTAGGTGATGCTAAACGTAATTTTACTAAATCAAAATTCATTAACATATATCCGTAAGCTCCCATGTTTTTAGGTTCTTCTTGCGCCCAAACATAATCGTCTGCATTTGGATACGAATCGATAATCGCTTTGATTTGGTCCGTTGCTAATGGGAACAATTGCTCTAAACGAACAACGGCTACATCATTTCTTCCTAATTCTTCACGTTTGGCAATAATATCGTAATATACTTTTCCAGTACAGAATACTAAAGACTTGATTGCTTTTTTATCTGTAACATTTGGATCGTCTAATATTTCTTGAAATTGTCCGTTTGCTAATTCATCCGCAGTTGAAACTGCTTGTGGATGACGTAATAAACTTTTCGGTGAAAACACAATTAACGGTTTACGGAATTTAGTTTTCATCTGTCTTCTCATCAAGTGGAAGAAATTGGCTGGCGTTGTAACGTCTGCAACATACATATTGTGTTTTGCACACATTTGTAAGTAACGTTCCATACGAGCAGAAGAGTGTTCTGCACCTTGATTTTCATACCCATGAGGTAATAAGAAAACCAATCCATTTTGATTGTTCCACTTGTCTTCACCAGCAGAAATGTATTGGTCAATCATAATTTGTGCTCCGTTAGAGAAATCTCCAAACTGTGCTTCCCAGATAGTTAGTGTATTTGGCGATGCTAAAGCGTAACCATATTCAAAACCAACTACACCATATTCTGAAAGGTGAGAATTGTATATGTAAAAGTTTCCTTTTCTGTTTTTAACGTCGTTTAATAAAACAACTTCTTCTTCCGATTCTTCTGCTTTTATTACGGCATGACGGTGAGAGAAAGTTCCTCTTTCCACATCTTGTCCAGAAATACGAACATCGTACCCTTCAGTAATTAATGATCCATACGCTAATAATTCTCCCATTGCCCAATCTAATTGGTCTTTTTCGAAGAACATATTTTTTCTATCACCAATTAATTTAGTGATTTTGCTAATGAATTTTTTATCTTTTGGTAATTCTGTTATTGTTGAAGCAATTTCTGTTAATTGTTTCTTATCGAATTTCGTATCAAATTTCGAAAGCATCACATCGTCTGAAACTTTTTCGAAACCGGTCCATTCATTTTGCATAAATGGTGTGATTACGGTTAAGCTTTTTTTACGAGATTCTTCTAAATTTTCATCTAGTTTTGCTTTGTAAGTCTCTTCTAACGTTTTTACGTAAGTTCCGTCAATTACACCTTCGTTTTTCAACTTCTCCGCGTAAATGTCTCTTGAGTTTTTATGTTTAGAAATCGCTTTGTATAATTTTGGTTGTGTGAAACGAGGTTCGTCACCTTCGTTATGACCGTATTTTCTATATCCTAATAAATCGATAAATACATCGCCACCAAATTCCATACGGTAATCTAAAGCAAATTTCATCGCGTGAACTACCGCTTCAGCATCATCTGCATTAACGTGTAAAACTGGAGATAATGTCACTTTTGCGATATCAGTACAATACGTTGATGAACGAGCATCTAAATAGTTTGTTGTAAATCCAACTTGGTTATTAATTACTAAATGGATGGTTCCACCTGTTTTATAACCATCTAATTTTGCCATTTGTATAATTTCATACACGATACCTTGTCCAGCTACAGCTGCATCACCGTGAACGGCAATAGGTAAAACTTTTGAAAAATCGTCTGCAAAATATCTATCTTGTTTGGCTCTTGTAATTCCTTCAATAACGGCACCAACCGTTTCTAAATGCGAAGGATTTGGCGCTAAGTTTAAATTGATTTTTTTACCAGAATCTGTAACTCTGTCTGATGTTAAACCTAAATGGTATTTTACGTCACCATCAAAATGCATGTCTTCATCGTAATCTTTTCCGTCAAATTCCGAGAAAATATTCTGAGTGTTTTTACCAAAAATATTAGCTAAAACATTCAAACGACCACGGTGCGCCATTCCCATTACAAATTGTTCTACGCCTTTTTCAGCAGCAGCTTCAATTAAAGCGTCTAAAGCAGGAATTGCCGCTTCACAACCTTCTAATGAGAAACGTTTTTGACCTACATATTTAGTATGTAAGAACGTTTCAAAAGAAACCGCTTCATTTAATTTTTTTAATATATTTTTCTTTTCGTCAGCTGAGAAAATCGGCTGATTGTCGTTAATGTCTAATCTGTTTTTAATCCAATCTTGAATTTTTGGTTCTCTGATGTACATGAATTCCACACCAATTGAAGAGCAATATACATTTTCTAAATGTTTAAGAATATCCGCCAAAGTGCTTGGTTGCATATTCACCATTTTTGCTGCATCAAAAACCGTTGTTAAATCGGCTTGAGTCAATCCGAAATTTTCAATAGCTAAAGTAGGAGCATACGTTCTTCTTTCTCTAACGGGATTTGTTTTAGTGAATAAATGTCCGTTGATTCTATAGCCATCAATTAATTTAAGAACATTAAATTCTTTTTGAAGTTGCTCAGAATTCCCACCAGAAACAGAACCGTTTGCAGTATGCGCAATTTGCTCACCTGGGTTAGAAAATTCATTAGCAAAATCGAAACCTTGAAAGAAACTTCTCCAACTCGGTTCTACACTATCCGGATTTTGTAAATATTGGTCGTATAAATCTGCAAAAAATGCAGTATGTGCTGCGTTTAAAAAGGAAAACCTATCCATAATTCTGTCTTAATGACGATTTGGTTAAAAAAATTTATGCAAAAGTATAAACTTTTATGCTAAAAGTTCAAAGAAATTTATACTTTTATGTTGATATTAACAAATAAGTAAAAATTACAATGAAATTACACGCAAAGATATTAAAAACGTTTTTTTACACACTTGTTTTTTTGAATTCCGCATTACTATTTTCACAACAAGATAGTATTCCTAAAGCTAAGCATGATTTTTGGAAAAAAGTACAGTTTGGAGGAGGTTTAGGACTAGCCGTTGGTAATGGTTTTACTAACATTTCTGTTTCCCCAACGGGTTACTATAATTTTAATAAAACGTATTCGGTTGGTGTAGGTTTAACTGGAAGTTATGTGGCACAAGAACAAAATCCTTCCAATTTTAATTCTATTGGTTATAAATCGACCATTTTTGGTGGAAGTGTTATTGGTTTGGTACATCCGATTGAAGAAATTCAACTTTCTGCGGAATTGGAACAATTAAAAGTGAATAGAAATTTTGATGATGATTTTCTTTATGATGATACATTTTGGAATACCGCTTTATTTTTAGGTGCTGGTTATAGGGCCCAAAATGTGACTTTAGGAGTGAAATTTAATGTATTGCATAAAGACAATAATCATGTGTATTCTCAAGCTTGGGTACCTTTTATTCGATTGATGTTTTAATATTTATTTCGGAACCAAACTTTTTGCCATTCGCGTTTTAAAATTAAAAAAGTCACGTCTTCAGACAATTTAAAAACATCTGAACCGTCTAATTTTTTAATTTGATCTTCCGAAACATCTATAATGTAAAGCAAGTTTAAGTATTCAGCAAATTTGTGGTTTATCAATTTAAGAATTTTTTCCTGGACCAAAAGCTTTAATTCAAACGGAAAAATATCCAATGGAATATCTATATTTTCATTCGCTAAAGCAAAATCTTTATTGGTTTGCTCAATTAATTTGAAATACAAATGCTGTTCTTCAGCTTCGTTTATTAAAGAATCAATAGTAGCTGGTGGTAAGTAACTCATTTTGTTAAATTGAAAATTGACACATCGAAAATTGACACATTGATTATACTTTTCTATTCATTAATTTATCACCAAACAATCTTAAAATTATTTTTTTATCGTCTGATAAATGCATTTTTTCCAACGTTTCAAATGCTTTTTCGGTATAATTTGCAATCGCGTCTTGTGTCGTTTTGCTCGCGCCAGATGCATTAAAAATTGTTTTTACCGATTCGATTTTGTCGGTATTATCTTGTGGTTGAATCGAGAATAAATGCAATAATTGTTGTTTATTTTCGTGGTTTGAAAACTCCATCGCTTTTAAATACAAATAGGTTTTTTTGTTTTCGATAATATCACCACCTACTTGTTTTCCAAAGGTTTCTGGATTTCCAAAGGCATCTAAATAATCGTCTTGTAATTGGAACGCAATTCCTAAATTCAACCCGAAATTGTAAATTAAATCCGCATTTTCTTCTGAAGTTTCGGCTACAATCGCACCCATTTTCATAGCTGCTCCTAATAAAACAGCCGTTTTGTATTCAATCATTTTTAAATATTCCGGAATGGTTACATCATCACGGGTTTCAAAATCCACATCATATTGTTGTCCTTCGCAAACTTCTAAAGCAGTTTTACTAAATAATTTTGCTAAAGCTTGAAATATCTTTGGTTCGTAATTTTCAAAAAATTGATACGCTAAAATTAGCATCGCATCACCAGATAAAATTCCAGTGTTCAGATTCCATTTTTCGTGAACGGTTTCATTTCCGCGTCGCAAAGGCGCATCGTCCATAATATCATCATGAACTAATGAAAAATTATGAAAAACTTCCACAGCTTTTGCTGCCGAAATGGCTTTTTTATGATCACCGTCAAAAATATCAGCAGCCATCAATGTTAAAACTGGTCGGATTCTTTTTCCGCCAAGCGATAAAATATAATCTATCGGTTCGTATAAGTTTTTTGGCTGTTTGTTAATATGTAAGTTTAAAAACTCTTCTGAAATAATATTCTGGTAATCTGATAATGAAAGCATACTTGTAATTTTTGGTAAATTTAAACTAATAAATGCAAAATAGCTCACTTATTCAAATGTTAAATTTATGTGAAAATCATGGAAACTATTTTAGTTTCTAAAGTTTCCTTTTTACATTTGCCCAATAATTTTTAACATCCAGCAAAATGATACATACAAAATGGAACCTAAATGTAAATCAATCTGATTTTATGGTTAGAGCAAAAAATTCAATCATTGCTTATTTGGATAGTTCGTTCAATCAACTTTCGAGTTCTATTGATATTGTGAATAATCAGTTAACGAATGCCAAATTGGAATTTGTTTTAGATGTGAATAAAAAAGAAGGCAAATTGGAACATATTGATAGTAATTTAAAATTAAGAGATTATATGAATTTGAGCGAATATCCCTTGGTGGAATTCAAATCTATTTCTTATGAAAAAATAAATGATGATATCAATTTTGTAAAAGGCTATTTAACCATAAATAATATTACAAAGGTTGTAGAGTTGGATGCGAAAATTGTAGAATTAGAAAACACAAATACTTCTTCAAAAGTTTTGGTAGAGATAATTGGAGAAATTAATCGTCAAGATTTTGGCTTGTTTTCAAATTCAAATTTACAAAATAATGGGTTGTTAGTTGGTTATAATTTAAACTTAACAGCCAATTTAGAATTCATTTCAAACAATATAAACTAATTTAATATGATATTTTTACTAATACTAGTTGTAGTTTTTGTAGTCGGAATTAACTTGTTTTTACAACAAGAACAATTTGGAAAACGACCAACAGGAATGAGATTAGAGCTAATAAAAAATTCGCCAAATTATAAAAATAATGCTTTTCAAAATTTAAGTCACACACCAAGTTTAACGGAAGGTGTTTCGATGTTTTCGGTGTTGAAAGAGTTTGCATTTAAGAAAAATGAATTCAAAAAACCGAGTCAAAATATCCCAACAGTAAAAACCGATTTATTGCAATTAAATCCTTTAGAAAATATAGTTGTTTGGTTTGGACATTCTTCTTATTTTATTCAAATTGATGGAAAAAAGATATTGGTTGATCCCGTTTTAAGTGATAACGCATCACCTTTATCTTTTACTACAAAAGCTTTTGAAGGTACAAACATTTATACAACAGATGATTTCCCGGAAATAGATTACTTGTTTATTTCCCACGATCATTGGGATCATTTGGATTATAAAACAATTATGAAATTGAAATCTAAGATAAAAATGGTCATTTGCGGATTAGGAACGGGCGCACATTTTGAACATTGGGGTTTTGATAGCGAATCAATTATAGAAAAAGATTGGAACGAAACCATAATACTTGAAGACGGTTTCGAAGTAAACACAGTTCCAGCCAGACATTTTTCTGGAAGAAGTTTCGTTAGAAATAAAGCACTTTGGATGTCATTTGTATTGAAAACACCAAGTTCTAAATTATTTATTGGTGGAGATAGCGGATACGATTCTCATTTTGCAGAAATTGGAAAACAATTCGGCCCTTTTGATTTGGCTTTTTTAGAAAACGGACAATATGATAAAAGTTGGAAATACATTCACATGACGCCAAATGAAGTGCTTCAAGCGGCAACGGATTTAAATGCAAAAGCTTTATTCCCTGTGCATTCTTCTAAATTCACATTAGCCAATCACAATTGGAATGAACCACTTTCTAAAATAAGTGAACTTGCAGAAGCTTCGGAAATTAAATTAATTACACCATTAATTGGAGAAAAAACGAATGTTAATTCCGAAAAAATATTTCCAAAATGGTGGGAATTTTCAGCTTAAAAATGAACTCGAAGTATATGTTAAATTTATGTGAAGATTATGGAAACTATTTTAGTATTAAAAGTTTCCGCAATATCTTTGCAATCGAAAATAATAAGCATAAAAGAAATTATTACAAAATACCCCAATAAAAATGAAAGATAAAATCATCAAAAAAGCGACAGATATGTTTTTGAAATTAGGTTTCAAAAGTGTAACTATGGATGATATTGCTGGTGAAATGTGTATTTCTAAAAAAACAATTTACAAATACTTTTGTAACAAAGAAGTATTAATTGAAGAAGGAACAACAGCTATCCATAACGAAGTGTACAAAATAATTGATGAAATTGTAGCCAAAGACTATAACGCCATTGAAGAGAATTTTGAAATCAGAAAAATGTTTAAAGAAATGTTTAAGTCGGTTAACGATTCTCCAATCTATCAATTGAAAAAGCATTATCCAGAAATTTATTCTAAAATGATGGCCAACAAACTGGACGATTGTAATGTCATGTTCAGACAGAATATCATTAAAGGAATTGAACAAGGTTTGTATAGAGAAAATTTAGACGTTGAAAAATACATTAGATTTTATTACATGTTAATATTTACAATTAACGAAACCATTGCTTCAGAAAAAGAAGCTTTAGAATTAGAGTTAGATGCCTTAGAATATCATACCAGAGCTATGGCAACTTTAGCTGGAATTATAGAATTAGAAAAACAATTACACTTAAATAATAATTAATATAACAATAGAATGAGAAATAAGATTATCATTTCATTATTGTTTTTGGTTTCTTATGCGAATGCACAAGAAGTAAAGACTTTAAATTTGAAAGAGGTTTTGCAATATGCTTTAGAGAATAAAGCTGAAGCAAAAAAAGCAAAATTGCTAGTTGAAAATAGCGAATATAAAATACAAGAAGTTCGTTCAAGAGCCTTGCCACAAATTTCGGCTAATGGGAGTTTAAATTACAACCCAATTCTACAAACAACAGTTATTGATGGTGATAATTTTGGCGCACCAGGAACTACTATTCAAGCAGCTTTTGGGCAAAAATGGAATTCTGGAGCTGGTGTTTCTTTATCACAAACGTTGTTCGATCAATCTGTTTTTACAGGTTTGAAAGCCGCGAAATCAACTAGAGAATTTTATCAAATTAATGAGCAATTGACGGAAGAACAAGTGATTGAACGTGTGGCAAATGCTTACTATCAAGTATATGTGCAACAACAAAGACTTATA
Organism: Flavobacterium sp.; assembly: GCA_032121715.1. GTDB lineage: Bacteria > Bacteroidota > Bacteroidia > Flavobacteriales > Flavobacteriaceae > Flavobacterium. The sequence continues at coordinate 387 of JAUMDQ010000164.1, read as the reverse complement.
GTTGTAGATAATAATTTAAAAAACACCAACAAAGTTAAAACGATAATCAAAGGTCAATTTGACAATGGTTTGGCTAAAAAAATCGATTTAGATAGGATTAGTGTTCGTGTAAATAATATTAATTCTATGCGTCAACAAATTTTAAATGCCATTACATTACAAGAAAACGCTTTGAAGTTTTATATCGGAATGCCAATGGAAAATAAAATTATCATTCCAAAAACAGCATTTGAAGTGACACCACAAGATTTAATGTCTAGTGCAGATGTCACAAACAGAACCGAATATTTGTTGCTAAAAAAACAAGAACAATTATTAACGTTACAGAAAAAATCTTTTCAAGCAAGTTATTATCCAACACTTTCATTAAGCGGAAGTTATAATTAT
>JAUMDQ010000163.1:1109-5859 GCA_032121715.1 Flavobacterium sp. | reverse complement strand
AAATACAAGTTTACGTGTTCCAAAAGGTGTTGAAGGATTTGTTTATGCTGTACATATTTTACCGCCGAAAGAAGCTGATGTAATAGCTTTAGCTACAAAAGAGTCAATTCTAAGAGTTCGAATTGCACTTTTACAACGTCGAAAAATTCAAGTTGGGGACAAAATGGCTGGTCGTCATGGGAATAAAGGGATTATTTCAAAAATTTTACCAACCTATGATATGCCATATTTACCAGACGGTACTCCAATTGACATTGTTTTAAATCCATTAGGTGTACCTTCTCGAATGAATGTCGGGCAAATTTTAGAATGTTTACTAGGACTAGCAGGCAAATATTTAGGAGAATCCTACTGCATCGAATTATTTGATGAAAAATTCGGTGCTGAAGCATCACGAACTTTGGTTTATTCCAAATTATATGAAGCTTCCATTAAAACATATAATTCCTGGCTTTTTGAACCTCATCATCCCGGAAAAATTAGATTATTTGACGGACGAACTGGAGACTCTTTTGATCAAGCTATTACAGTAGGGTACGCCTATATGTTAAAATTGGTTCATTTAGTCGATGATAAACTTCACGCTCGTGCCACTGGCCCCTATTCAGCAATTACTCAACAACCTGTGCGAGGTCGATCACGAAATGGAGGTCAAAGACTTGGCGAAATGGAAGTTTGGGCATTACAAGCTTACGGTGCAGCTTATATTCTTCAAGAATTATTAACAATAAAATCTGATGATATTGAGGGTCGAAAAGAAGCTGTTTTCCGGATTTATACTAATCAAGCAATTAGATTTGGTCCACCAGAAAGTTTTCGAGTTTTACTTCGCGAACTTCAAGCTCTTTGTTTTAGTTTAAAATTATTTAGTCACGATAAAAATTTAGGTACAAGAAAATCAATTAATCTTCAATCGTTGGAATTAGTTGGGAAAAATAATTACTCTTAAAACAAATTTGGCTCTTTTTGCTTGGTAAGAAGCAAACAAAATTCATCGCTTTAGTTTTTCGAAAAACTAAAGCGATGAATTTTGTTAAAATAAGTTTTTTGATATTAGAACTATACCTTTTAAAATCCAAACGCCATTATTATTTAAATAGCGGTTTAATGGGTACCTATTTAATTTTAAAGTTATTTGAACTTAGAATAAATAGTGTTAGAAGGGAAAAAAGTTGACATTCAAATTTAATTCAAAATTTTTTTAATATGTATAAAACACAAAATAGAATTTTTCAGCAGCTTGAAATCGGGTTAACATCCCCAAAAGAAATTCGATCCTGGGCAGAACGATTCTTACCTAATGGTGAAACAGTTGGTGAAGTAACAAGTTGGGAAACAGTTAACTATAAAACTTTAAAACCAGAACCAAATGGTTTATTTTGTCAAAAAATTTTTGGTCCTATTGTTGATTATACATGTGCATGTGGAAAAAAAGCTGTTAAAGTTTCCAGTGATTTTTGTCCAAAATGTGGAGTAGAACGAACATCATCACGAGTAAGACGTTATCGTATGGGTTATATACGTCTTAATCAACCTGTTGCGCATACGCTTTATGCTTCACAGAAACCTTCTCCATTAGGATTATGTTTAAATTGGACGAATAAAAGATTTCAGGCAGTTTTATATGGCACTGAATTTTGTCATTTACCTGGTGTTTTTGAATATTTTCCGACAAGTTCCTATAGTACAGTAAAATGGCTTCAAGAAAAATCTCTTTTATTAACACCAAAATTAGAGAATGAATTTCAAAAAGTATCATTAAAATCTGAAATAGATTTCCAGAAAACTTATCCAAAACAAAAATTACGCCTAGGATTGCATTTATACGGTGTTAGTTATGATATGACTTGGCGTCAAGTTGAGGATTTACAAGATTTTTTAATGTATAGTTGGGAACAACCATCTTCATCAGATTTTTATATTCCATATTATAACTGGACTCAACTAGTTCGCACTGAATCGCGAAAAGATACACCGGTACATTTACAATATTATCCTATTCAAACAGGTGCTTATGTGTTTCAACAAATTTTAGGTCATTATGATCTAATTGGGTTACAGCGCCAACTAGCACTTCAACTTCAAGAATTAAAAATTCTAATTCCTAATTTAAAAGAAAAATTAGAACGTGTAGATTGGTCACAAAAAAAGAATTTACAATTAGAAATTACACGTTTCAAAGATTTAGAAAAAAAACGATTACGTCGATTATATTATTTTCGTGATTTTCATAAATCAAAAATGCAGCCTGCTTGGATGATGTTAAGTAATATTCCTGTTTTACCACCAGGTTTACGTCCAATTACTTCAATTCGTGGTGAATTAGTAGTTTCAGATTTAAATAGTTTATATAGAAAAATCTTAACCCGCAACCGTCGTTTAACAAACTCAACTAAATTTGGTATTTTTGATACAGCTTTAAGTGGCAGTTGGGCTTCATGGTGTTATAATTTGCGTCAAGTACAAGAAGCATTAGATAGTTTATTAAAAACAGGTAAAGTTGAATCCGGAAAAACAACAAAATCATTATTAGATGCATTAAAAGGAAAACGCGGTCGATTTCGTCAACATCTTCTTGGTAAACGTGTTGATTATTCAGGCCGATCTGTTATTGTTGTGGGACCAGAATTAAAAATTTATGAATGTGGACTTCCAAAACAAATGGCTGTCGAACTTTTTCAACCTTTTTTAATTCAACAATTGCGCAATAAAGGTATTGCTTTTACAACAACAGGAGCAAAAGCTATTATTGTTGAACGGAAACCAATTATTTGGAATCTATTGCAAGAAATCATGCGAAATCATCCCGTTTTATTAAATCGGGCCCCAACTTTACATAGATTAGGAATTCAAGCTTTTATACCTAAACTAGTCGACGGTAAAGCAATTCTCTTACATCCATTAGTTTGTCCCGCATTTAATGCAGATTTTGATGGGGACCAAATGGCTGTTCATGTTCCACTATCACCAGCTGCAAAAGCCGAAGCTTTTAATCTATTATTAGCTTGTAATCATATGTTAGCGCCATCATCGGGGCAGCCTTTATTGTTACCAACACAAGATATGGTATTAGGTTGTTACTATCTAACAATTTCAAAAGAAAAATCTTTAAATTTATTGTTAAATGCTCCTTTTGAAACAACTGTTATTCGAAAACAGATTTTAAATTTATTTTCTAATGTTTTTTACTTTCCATCGTTTCAAGATGTTCTTGAAAAATTAAATACGAAACTAATTGATATTCATACACCGGTTTGGGTACGATGGTCAGGCAAAGTTCAAAATTTTATGTCTGAAACTCATTCTCATGATCGTGAAACACCTTGTGAATTAAGACTTGATTGTTTTGGAAATACAGAATGTTTATCTTTAGAAAATTATATTTTCCAAACCTTTGGAAATAGTCAGTCCAATAATTCTATCTCTTTTATTAGAACAACACCAGGCCGAATTCTTCTTTATAAATTAATGAAAGGACCAACTGCTTTTACTCTATAAAATTAAACTCATTTACTTTGTAAAAGTAATTTCTTTCACTTCTGCTCTGCAGAAGCCGAACTGGACGTTCACTGCTTCGCAGATGCAGGAAAGACAAATAAAATAAAAAACCAAGCTCTCATTTTTGATGATAAAAATTGTATATAAATTCGTTAAAAGGAAAATATAATATGACTCAATATTTTGATTTCTTTTGTAAAGATTTTTCAGCACAAAATGAAAAGAAAGAAAAAGAACTAAATAGTTTTTTTGAACCCGTTTTTTTTAATGGTTGTTTCGATAAAAACCAGGTGAAACTTTTAGTTTCTTGGTTTTTGGCAAAATACGGTGAAAAGAAAACCATTGATTTTTTAGAAAAATTAAAATATATGGGTTTTCATAATGCTACCCAAGATGGAATTTCTTTAGGTTTAGAAGATTTAGAAATTCCTCCAGATAAAGCTAATTTAATTTCGCAAGCAACAGCTGAAATGAATCAGATTGATCGCCAAAGTGCATTAGGCGCTTTAACCAGTGTTGAAAAATCTCAATCTCTAATTGATACTTGGAATCAAACAAGTGAATTATTAAGACAAAATGCAGTTCAAAATTTTAAAAATGGAAACTGTGTAAATCCAGTCTATATGATGGCTTTTTCTGGAGCTCGAGGTAATATTTCTCAAGTTCGTCAACTTGTCGCTATGCGCGGTTTAATGGCTGATCCACAAGGTGCAATTTTAGAATTTCCAATTCAAAGTAATTTTCGAGAAGGATTAACAATTACTGAATATCTAATTTCTTGCTATGGAGCTCGAAAAGGTTTAGTTGATACAGCATTACGAACTGCAACATCTGGATATTTAACACGACGTTTAGTTGATAGCGCTCAACATGCGGTTATTGCAATGAATGATTGCAATACAAAAAATGGAATAAAATTATTAGGTAAAAATCTTGAATCCCGTCTGGTCGGGCGAGTATTAGTTAAGGAAATCCGTCTTAATAATAATGTTATTTTTGAACGGAATCATTTAATTGATATACCATCAGCTAAAATTTTACTAAATTATTTGGATCAAGTTTTAATTCGATCACCTTTGACATGTGAATCACAAACAACGGTTTGTAAAATGTGTTATGGTTCAAATTTAGCAACTGGAAAACTTGTAACATTAGGTGAAACGGTTGGTGTTATTGCAGCTCAATCTATTGGTGAACCTGGTACACAATTAACAATGCGAACATTTCATACGGGAGATCGGAAGAGCGTCGT
>JAUMDQ010000163.1:384-1099 GCA_032121715.1 Flavobacterium sp. | reverse complement strand
GGGGTAGGTGTTTTTTCTGACCAAGCAATTAAACCTATTTTATCCCCTTATGATGGAAAAATTGAATTTCTTGAAAATTTGAGTGGTCAATTTGTGCGGACTCCATACGGAAATATTCGTTATATGGTGAAATATATTTCTAAAAACCCAAATAGAATTTTAGCTCGAATCCGACCCTCTATCCCTAATAATGAAGAGTTTTTAATTTATGAAGCGGATTTACCATCAGGAAGCTTATTGGTAGTAAAACATGGTGAATTTGTTAAAACGAATCAATTACTTGCCCAAGCTTCACAATTAAAACTTACAAAACAAAAATTTCCAGAATCCAGTCATCCTGTTTATTCACCAGTAGAAGGCCAAGTTTTTTTTGAATCGATGAATGTTAGTATTCAAAAAGAAAATTTACTGCCACCTGATTTTTTTAAGAAAGAAATTTTAAATTTAAAGCGTGCGTCTACAGATTTATTAAATTCTGAGTCATCAGTAACTACGTATTCAATTAGTAAAGGTTTGCCCGATATCCGAACCATGAGTAAAATTGGGAGCTTTTGGGTTTTGGCGGGACATAATCAATCTGAAGTTCATTCTGCAGAATCTTTTTTTTCAGCTGGTGATTTAATATCCCCAAATAGTTTATTGTTTCAATATAATTTTTATTCTTCTGAACAACAACAAATTAAAACAATTAATAAAAATTTAGGGTTAGGGTATT
>JAUMDQ010000163.1:0-374 GCA_032121715.1 Flavobacterium sp. | reverse complement strand
ATTTTTACAACTAATTTTAATTCTGGTGCTTATAATTTTCAATTTAAAAAGCAATTTAGAGATAGTTTAATTTATAAAAATATTGGAAAAAATAAATTTTTAGAAGACGGGTTTGTTTGGTATATTCAAAGTAATAAAAATCTAAAACAAAATTTATTATATACATATCTTATTTCGGAATATTTAGATCTTGAATTAGAGAATACTGATACAACTGAGAAAAATTTTGGTTCTAAATCATCAAATTATTTTAAAGATGTGCAAGGAAATTTTTTTAATTTAAAACAAGATATTAAAATTGTTTCTCAATCAACTTTTTCTACTCAAGAAAAGCCCCCAATTTCGGAAAATTCCAATTTCTTTAAAACAGATTT
>JAUMDQ010000162.1:0-8950 GCA_032121715.1 Flavobacterium sp. | reverse complement strand
TGATACAATCGATAAGAATACAATATTGTCTATTCCTAAAATAATTTCTAAAAAAGTAAGGGTTAATAGGGCTACCCAAGCATTCGGATTTGATAAAATTTCCATTTAGTTTAGTTTGTTAATTTGTTTTTTACTTAGATTTTACGAAGATTATGGCTGTTTTGTTACAGAACCAAACTGTTTTTTTGCATCTCCAACAAAAGAATATTCAAAATTATATTTTAAATCTTTGGTGTTTAGTATTTTAACATGTACCGCTTTTTTCTCATTTCTGTTTTTTGGCCTTACATTTTCTAAGATATATTCACACTCATTAATCCAACGAATCGAAAATGTATCAATAACAGCATTGTAGTTTTCTATTTGAATAGAGTCGTTTCTTTCAAATGAACTGGTAAATTTTTTACCTTCAACCGTAGTTTCCGAAGTAAATTTTCCTGTTTTGAAGTCCTTACAAGTTCTTTCTTGTTTGTAGCAAGAAACTAATAAAAGTGTAGTGAAGAAGTAAATGTATTTTTTCAATTATTTGTTTTTTATTTTTTCGTAAATCGTATATCTCAAATTGTAAATCACCACTATTTTTCAAACATGCTTTTCATAATAGTATTTATGCCTTTAAACATCAAATACACTGCATAAGCACAAATTAAAACAGCCAAAATTAGAATGTAAACATATAAAGGATGTTTCTGGTTTTTAAAACTACTATTTAAGATGAAAACACCAATGAATAGAGTAGGAAGTGAACCTAATAAAAACCGAAGTCCTTTGTTTAAAACGTCTCTGTTAACTGACATATTAGAAACTTAATCGTAAACCTAAACCATTTTGGTTGGCAACTACATTTAAACTAGCTTCAAAATTATTTTCTAATTCGCTAGTCGTTTTTAATCCGTTATTATAAGTATCAATGGCATTTTTCATTTTTTTGTTTTTACCTTTTAAAACAAAAATTGAAGTTCCTGCTAAACCAGCACCAATATATGTCATAGCCGTAGGATAGTCGCCATTTTCAGTAACCATTGCTTTTACGGCATCACTCACAATAAGCACAGATCCTAAACCTAATAATAAACCTCCAAAAATACTTTTGTTTTTTGCTTTGTTGTATAATGAATAGGCTTTAAAATCGTTGTTTTTTAGGTATTTCTTAATTTCGTACGACGGAATTTGTTCATTATTAATAAACATTTTTTTGTCTTTTAGTTCGATAGTTTGCCCAGCAGGAATTTCTCTAGTCACAAATCGGGTTTGTGCAAAACTTACAAACGAAACTAATAATAAACTAACATAGATTAACTTTTTACTCACGCTAATTGCATTGTTTTTTTGGTGTTCCTGAATCTTTGATTTCATATTTTACTTTTTTTTAATCTGAACTAGTTTCAGATTCTATTAATTAACTGATTTTATTACTTTTATCTTTTGCCTTTTTACCCGGCTCTTATAATTTAAAATCTTTTACTGTTAAAAAAATCAACTGCTTTTCTTACGCTTCCATATTCGTTTAATAATTTAGCGCCAACTTCATACGTAACCGGAATTTCTTCCATAATCATTCTAATTCCTCTATCGATAAGCTTGTCATTGCTCAATTGCATATCTACCATTTTATTGCCTTTGACTTTTCCTAAAGCAATCATGGTTGAAGTAGAAATCATATTTAAAACTAATTTCTGAGCTGTTCCGGCTTTCATTCGGCTGCTTCCTGTCACGAATTCTGGTCCAACAATCACATCAATCGGATAATTTGCTGTTTTTGAAAGTGGACTTTCAGCATTACAACTAATACTTCCAGTCAGAATTTTGTTTTCATTACATTTTTGCAAACCACCAATTACATATGGTGTTGTTCCTGAAGCGGCAATTCCAATAACTACATCATTTTTATTAATATTCCATTTTTGTAAATCTTCCCAGGCTTGATCTTTATCATCTTCCGCAAATTCAACTGCTTTTCTAATCGCAGTGTCACCACCAGCAATAATTCCTATAACGGTATCAAAATCAACACCAAACGTTGGCGGACATTCACTTGCATCAACAACGCCTAATCTACCAGAAGTTCCAGCACCAATATAAAACAAACGTCCATCATTTTTCATTTTAGTGATAATTTGTTCCACTAAAGCTTCAATTTGTGGTAAAGCATTTTCAACCGCAAACGGAACCGTTTTATCTTCGGTATTGATGTTGGTTAGCAACTCTTTTACAGACATTTTTTCTAAATGTTCGTATTTTGAAGATTGCTCAGTTGTTTTAATAAATGGCATTTTAAATTTTATTATAGTTGCCCAAATATACAAAGTATTTATAAATTTAAAGAATGACAACCATAGTTTATTGAATATTTTTATATTTGTTAAAAACTATATCTTTTGGATAAGAAACCTTCCGTATTAAAAATTTGTTTAGTTACCGTAACACTTTCAGATGGTGGTGCCGAACGCTGTGCTGCGTTGTTATCTAAATATTTTGACAAACAGGAATTTGAAGTTTATCATGTGGTTTTTTCTGGAAAAGTGGAATATGATTTTGCTGGACAATTATTTCATTTAGAACATTTAAAAGATAAAAGTAACAGCTGGTGGAGTAGAAGTAAGCGGTTTTTCGCCTTGAAAAAATTTTTTTCTAACAATCATTTCGATTATGTGATTGATTTCCGAACAAAGCAACACTTTTTACAAGAATTGATTATTCACAACTTCGTTTATCCGAAATTCATACAAACGATTCATAGTTTTAAATTGAAATCGTACCTTCCAAAAAACACCTTTTTAGCTAAACTATTATATAAAAATTGCCAACAATTTATAACGGTTTCTCAAGGAGTTAATGAAAAAATAAGTTCAAAGTATAAGTTTATACCTTCACAAATCATTTACAATCCAATTGATTTTCAATTGATTTCGGAAAAAGCTACTGAAAAAATATCAGACGATTTTCAATATGTTTTATCTGCAGGAAGCATGAATAAAAACGTAAAACAATTCAATAAATTAATTGAATGTTATGCGAAATCAGTTTTGCCATCGAAAAATATCAAACTGATTATTTTAGGAGAAGGAAAGCTAAAAAAGAAATGGATGAAATTAGCAGAAAGTTTGAATTTAAAAGATCAAGTGATTTTTAAAGGGAATGTGAAAAATCCATTTCGATATTATAAAAATGCTTTATTTACTGTTTCAACTAGCAAATACGAAGGAATGCCTATGGTTTTGTTGGAATCTTTAGCGTGTGAAACACCTATAGTTTCTTGGAATTACGCTTCTGGACCAAGTGAAATTATTACAAATGAAAGTAATGGTTTATTAGTCGAAAATCAGCATTCAGAAAAACTTATTGAAGCGATGAATCTGTTTGTTTCAGATAATAATTTATATTTACAGTGTAAAGAAAACACCTTGTCAAGTGTCAAACAATTTAGTTTAGAAACTATTGGTGCAGAATGGCTAAAGGTTTTAGAAAAACAAAAAACATAAAATGAACTACAAAATAATAGATATTCCAAAAATAAACAACACGAAAGGTAATATCGGTGTCATTGAAAACAATACGATTCCATTTGATGTGAAACGCGTGTATTATTTGTTTGATGTGCCAAGTGGTGCCAAGCGTGGCGGACATGCACATAAAAAACTAAAACAGGTTTTAATTGCTATTTCTGGAAGTTTTGACGTGGTTTTAAAAGATGGAAAATCAAAAGAAACGATTACTTTAAATCGTCCAGACAAAGGTTTACTTATTGAAAACAACATTTGGCGTGAATTAGAAAATTTTTCTTCGGGTTCTGTATGTTTGGTTTTAGCTTCTGAGGAATTTTCGGAAGACGATTACATTAGAAGTTATAAGGAATATTTGAGTTTTGTTAAGGAATAAGTCTCTAATTTTTGCTATCAGTTCGTTGTTGAAAACTAATACGTACTAGGTTTTATTCCTAATTTCAATAAAAACAGTTTTGCTTTATCAACAGCATTTAAAGCTGAACTCGGTAATCTTAAAAGCAAATTTTGTTTCCAATTCAGATTGTTTGAATCAATAGGAGCAACCATTTTTTTCCAACGTAAATCATTATTTTTCTTCAAACGTTTTCCTAAAACATAGCGTTCAAAATCGAGATGTTTTTTTAAATCTGAATTGTTTTTTGTCCAACCTTCATACAAATTATAATCTGGAATCGTTTTGTTTACAATTGAACTTCTTGTTAATTGATTATCCGTTTGCATAAAATAACTCATTTGCACAGAATTATCATATGCTAATTTATAATGATAATTTGCTCTAATATTGAAATCTAAATCTTGTGATAATTGAATGTTCTCGTTATAAAAACCAACATTTTCATACACTTCTTTATGCAAACAAACCGAACCGTGATTGTAAATACCTTGTTTTAAATTGATTTGAAAAAAGTTGACATAACCGACAAAATTTTCAGGTAAACTATCCGAATTATTATGTGGGTTTTTTATGGTTTTATCCCAAACTTCTTCATAATTAGTTCCAAATATTCTCGCTTCAGGGAAATGTTGAATTAAATTGTATACTTTCTCTAAAAAATGAGGTTTCCATAAATCGTCAGCATCTAAAAAAGTGACGTAGTTGGAAGTCGCTTTTTTAATTCCAGTATTTCGAGTTGCTGCTAATCCGCTATTTTTTTCATGATGAATAATTTGCACTTTTTCGGATACAAATTTTGAGGCAATTTCCATGCTTTTGTCTGTAGAACAATCGTTTACAATCAATACTTCAAAATCAGTAAAAGTTTGATTTAAAATACTTTCTATAGCTCCTGAAACATACTTTTCTTTGTTATAAAGCGGAATTATGACGGTGAAAAATGGCATATTAATCTTCTAAAATATAAGTAAATAATTCTTTCCAGTTGTGCAAATCATCATTTGTATTGTGCGTAGTTTTATTGCCTTGAAAGATATGTTTTTTTGCTACAATTTCTGTTATCATTTCCGTAAGTTCATTCGGGTTTTCTAAATTAAAAAACGACACATTTTCATAATTTCCACAAGCTTCTTTTGCATAAGGTAAATTTGCTAAAAGCATATTTTTATGATGTGCTTTTGCTTCAGAAATAGGTAAGCCCCAAGTTTCTATTTTCGATGGAAAAACCAAATAATCAATTGAATTATAATATTTTAACATCATTTGTCTGTTTAATAACTTTAAGTGATTTACAGCAATTGAATTGTATTTTTCGTTTAGGTAGTTAACATATTTTGTATCGTTATTTTTCAATCCTGTAATGTGAAATTCGCACAGATTTAAAACTTCTTCTGGAAGTAATTTTATGGCTTCAAAAAGGTATTCAATGTTTTTAAAACTTTTCGGAAAACTCGGATAGAAAAAATGAATTTTGTTTTCGTTTAAAATTATTTTTTCTGTCGAAATTTCTTCTACAAATTGAGGAATAGCAACTTTTACATTGGTGATATTAAATCGCTTTTCGAAAATTTCTTTTATCCAATGTTGTTGTACAAAAACGGTATGATTTTTTGTAATGTTTAATTTAAATAAATTGTCATATAACAAAGAGAAAATTCCAATTTTATAATCGAATTTCCAGTCTTTCCACGTCGGTTTAAAAAGAGTTGTTGGATGATGACAATATACAAATTGCTTTTTGGCTATAACTCTCGGAGTAGTGTCGTGCAAGGAAAGCCAAACATCAGGTTGTATTTTTTTAGATAGTTTTTTGAAATAAAAATATTCGTAATAAAAGCGGTACAACCAAGATTTTTTTGATTTTGGAAGTTCTATTAATTGAATGTTTGGAAAATTAAATTTAGAAGCATCATGAACCAATGCAATTACCTGAATATCTTTGTTTTTGATATATTCAGAAAGTTCTTGCAAAACATTGTGAAGTATAGTAAAAACACCACCTTCAACCATATTTATTCCAGAAACTACAATTTTTTTCTTCTTCAATTTTTTTATTTTATACAAAAGTATGTGATATTCTTTTAAAAGTCTAAAGTAGTATTTTCTTAATTAAAACACGCAATTTTATTGAAATTTATGTAATTTATCGAGATTTTTAAATGAAATATCGAGTTTATTTTAAAGTATGAATTGGTATAAGTAAATTTATAGTGTTATAATAATCAACCTAATAAATCTGATGGAAGATAAGGTTGATGCATTTTTTTAGATTTTTATTATCATACGTTCACATCACATAACCGAATTAATGATAAGTTAATGGTTTTTGACAGCACTAGAATGGCTGGAAATTGATAATTGAAAATCTAAGCTAAACTCGAAACAATTTAACATTGTTTCGAGTTTTTTATTTTTCTAAAAGCATTTTTCCTGCAATGATAACCAAAACTACAGCAAATATTTTCTTTAGTACTTTCTGGTCTAAAGTTAAAGCGAATTTACTTCCCACAATACTTCCCACAACAAAAAACACTGCAATAATTGCGGCGTATTTCAGATTAATTTGTCCTTCTTTATAATAATTAAAAACCGCAACAGCAGTAACAGGAACTGCCAAAACCGCTAAACTTGTTCCTTGCGCCTGGTGTTGTGATAAGCTAAGAAACAGTACTAATAAAGGTACCATAATAATTCCGCCACCAACTCCAACTAATCCGCTTAAAACGCCTGCTAAAATTCCAATTAGAATTAAAGATAATATAGTTTGTATGGTCATTTTGCTTTTCATTTATTTGTTATATCCTTCTGTTGGAATTTCAATTTCGTATACTTTTTTAGAAGGATTATCTAGTTTTTTATCACGTAACCATTGGTTATGTGTTTTTAAAATTTTATAGTTAATACCTTGACTAATAGCAAATCTAGCTAAATTTGTGATAGTTGAATCGACAGTAATTCGTTTGGTGTTGATTTTTGGATATAAAGCTTCTTTCGGAATTATATAATCATATTTTTCAGGGTTTTTCATGATTTCTTTTAAGGCTAAAATTCTGAAAACATAACGCGCTGTTTCATCGGTTAACCATAAATTATAATAATCTGAAGTTTGTTGGAAGGTGATATGATTTTGCAAACCTGTCATTCCACCGTTATAAGAAGCTGCAGCAACTGTCCAGTTTCCGAACTTGTTTTTTGCTTTTAATAAGTATTGGCAAGCAGCTTCAGTTGATTTTTCTATGTGATATCTTTCGTCCACTTGTTCAGTAACTTCTAGTTTACTTTCTTTGGCCGTTTCAGGCATAAATTGCCAAACGCCTTTTGCACCTGAAGGCGAAATCGCATTAATCAAACCACTTTCTATGACGGCTAAATATTTGAAATCATCTGGAATACCATTTTTTGCTAAAATAGGTTCGATAATTGGAAATACTTTATTCGCTCTTTTTAATAAAATTGTAGTAGAGCCATGCATATTCATATTAATTAGCATTTCTCTATCTAAACGTTCTAAGACATCGGCTTGATTTGTTGGAACTTTTTCACCGCAGAAATCCATATCTAAAGGATACTCGATATGATTTTTCTTTGGAATGTTGTTATGTGATGTTGAGAATATAAATAAACCGCAAATGGCAAATATTGCGCTTAATAATAGTGTTTTATGGATCATTTTCATATGTAAATATTTATTGTTTTTTAATAGACATATGGTATCGCTTTTTTTATTGGATTTTGCTTTCGCAAACTTACTTTAATGGCGATTTCATAGTCGTCTTTATTAATATTTTTCTAAAATAATTTTCGGTAAATTTTCATTTAACCATTTGTATTTGGTGACAATCATAATGTGAGTGCCACCTTTAACGATGATGCAATTTTTGATATTACTTATAGGGAAAATCATATCTTCATCACCGTGAATATGAATGACTTTTTCATCTGGAATGCTTCTTTGCCAAAGTAAGACATTTTCTATGGCCCAATCTAAATATTTGGTTTGTTTCATAAATAAATACTTATTGTACAATTGCACTCTTTTTGCAATTAAACCACGGCCTTTAATATATCTTGATAAGTAATTTACTTTACTTAATAAACTTGTTGGTAATACTTTATAAAATTTAGTCGCTTTGGCTAATTTCATGTGAATTGGTAACTCCTGATTACTTTTTACACTAGAAATAATTATAGTTTTTTTAGTTTTTACGATTTTAGACATTTCTTGAACCATAATTCCACCAAAGGAAACACCAATTAAAACGATATCTTCATGTGTTATTTTTTCACACATTCTTTTGGCATAATCTTCTATGGTTTCATTGTATATTGGCAAAATCCATTCCAAAAAATGTGTTTCAAAAAGATCTTCAGGTAATTTTATGTTTTCGAATATTTCAATGCTTGCTGCTAAACCGGGAACAAAATATACTTGAATTTTAGACATACTAATTTGTTTTAATGCCTTAAAATTATGACATAATTTCAATTTTATTCACTTTTTTATCTATAAAAATTCATTTTTAGCTAATATTTTTCTATGATGATGATTTTCATTCAATTAGTACTTGACTAGTCTTTGTTTTTTTCGTAAATTTGCACCACATTTTAACAAACAATTAAGATTTGTTAGTATTTAAAACACGATTTTATGCTAGTTGAGGAAATTAAAGACAATGAATTGTTAAGACAGTTTGAAACAAAAACTGACAACGGACTTTTAACTATTGAGTACGCTATACAAGAGCGAAAGATATTTTTGACTAAACTTTGCGCGAATGAAAATGAAGAAGAAGACAAAGTAAACAAATTTATTATTTCGGTTTTAGATATTGCCCAAGAACGTAAATTTAAAGTAGTTCCAACGAATACAAAAATTGTTTCTTTTTTTAGAAAGAATAAAAGATTTCAAGAATTACTTCCTCCAGGAATTAAAATTTAACTGATTTAAAATCATAAAAAATCCCAAAACTTATAAAGCTTTGGGATTTTTTTTAAACAAATCTAACTAACTACTATTTATTTAATTTTTACAATTATAAATTCGCTTCGT
>JAUMDQ010000161.1:0-3643 GCA_032121715.1 Flavobacterium sp. | reverse complement strand
TGAAGTTATCTGTAAAAGCGAAGCGGTTTTAGCGGTTTCTCCTTTAATTACTGAGGAAACGAAGCAAGTATTAGACAAACTTCAATTCCGAATTCAAGCCGTTTTACGTTCTAAAAAATCGAAATACATCTTAATGAATGTGCCTAATGAAAATATAAATGCGGTTTCTCAAATCTTACCTGTTTTAAAGAGTCCAACTGTTGTACCTTTAGGAGAAAGTGGTTGGAGTAGTGTACAATCCGTAATAGATGAAGAACAATTTTGGGATGTAATCGATAAACTTAAAGAAGCTGGAGCCGAAGGGATTCTAATTTGTCCAATCGAAAAAATGGTATTATAAATTTCAGTATTTCACACAAACAAATAAAAAACTTAGAGACTTTGCGTCTTTGTGGCTAATTTAAAAACTTTGAGTCTTATAAAAAATGAAAAAAATAAACAATCCAACGAAAAATACTTGGTCAGAAATTTTAAAACGACCAACACAATCCTTTGCAGATATTGAAGAAACAGTAAAAGGAATTTTTAAAGAAATCCAACAAAAAGGAGATGTTGCAGTACAAAAATACACATCATTATTTGATGGAAGTAGTTCAGAAAACAGTTTAGTTTCTAAAGAAGAGATTGAAGAAGCGACAGTTTTAGTTTCTGATGAGTTAAAGCAAGCCATCGAAGTAGCAAAATACAATATTTATAAATTTCACGAAGCTCAAAAGACGCAGAAAATTGAAATTGAAACGACAGAAGGTGTTTTTTGTTGGCAAGAAAAAAGACCAATTCAAAAAATAGGCTTGTATATTCCTGGTGGTTCAGCTCCTTTGTTTTCAACAGTATTGATGCTTGCTATTCCTGCAAATGTTGCTGGTTGTACAGAAATTATATTGTGCTCGCCACCAAACAAACATGGAAAAATTAATCCGGCTATTTTATATGCAGCCAATTTGTGTGGTGTAACTAAAATTTTCAAAGTTGGTGGTATTCAAGCTATTGGTGCTATGACTTTTGGAACAGAAACCATTCCACAAGTATATAAAATTTTCGGACCAGGAAATCAGTTTGTCACAGTTGCAAAACAAGTGGCGACGCAATTTGGAGTAGGAATTGATATGCCAGCCGGACCAAGTGAACTGTTAGTATATGCAGATGAAACTTGTATTCCTAGCTTCGTAGCTTCCGATTTATTGAGTCAAGCTGAGCACGGAACGGATAGTCAAGTTGTTTTGGTTACTACAAATAACGAAGTTTTAGAAGCTGTAGAGAAAGAAATTTATTTTCAATTAGAAAAATTACCTCGAAAAGAAATCGCAACTCAAGCCATTGAAAAATCGAAATTAATTTTAATAGAAAACGAACAGTTAGCTTTAGAGTTAATCAACGAATATGGACCAGAACACTTTATTGTTTGTTCAGAAAAAGAAGAATTTTTCATTGATGGAATTCAGAACGCAGGCTCTGTTTTTATTGGGAATTTCACTCCAGAAAGCGCAGGTGATTATGCTTCAGGAACCAATCATACTTTACCAACAAATGGTTTTGCTAAAACCTACAGCGGAGTGAATTTAGATAGTTTTATGAAGTCGATGACCTTTCAAAAAATTACAGAAAAAGGTATTCAAAATATTGGAAAAAGTATAGAAATTATGGCGGAAGCTGAAGGTTTACAAGCGCACAAAAACGCAGTAACGCTGAGATTAAATAAAGTAAATTAATTTATAATTCTGACTATGGAAAAGTATATTAAAAACACAAAAATGGATTTAGAAAACTTAATTAGAGAAAATATAAAAACTATGCAACCCTATTCTTCGGCTCGTGATGAGTTTCAAGATTATGAAGAAAAAATGATTTATTTAGATGCAAATGAGAATCCGAATGAAAATGGTGTAAATCGTTATCCAGATACACAACAAAAGGCAGTAAAAAAACTACTTTCAGAAATTAAAAAAGTATCCAAAAATCAAATTTTATTAGGGAATGGAAGTGATGAAGTTCTCGATTTACTATTTCGTGCTTTTTGCGAACCTAATATCGATAATGTAATTACATTGCCGCCAACTTATGGAATGTATGGCGTTTTGGCAAATTTGAACGCTATTGAAAACAAAGAAGTTTTGCTAAATGATGATTTCGAACCGAATGTAGAACAAATTTTATCTGAAGTTAACGAAAATACCAAAATTATTTTCTTGTGTTCGCCAAACAATCCAACTGGAAATTCTTTTTCAGATGAAAGTATCGTAACTTTACTTAAGAACTTCAATGGTTTGGTAGTGTTGGATGAAGCATATATTGATTTTTCTTCGAAAGAAAGTTGGTTGTCTGAAATTAATGATTATCCTAATTTGGTCATTTCTCAAACTTTGTCAAAAGCATATGGAATGGCTGGAATTCGATTAGGGATTTTATACGCTTCAACAGAAATTATTACAGTTTTAAACAAAATTAAGCCACCATATAATGTGAATGTTTTAACTCAAAAAAAGGCAGTTGAAAAGTTAGGAAATACAAAAAAAATAATTAAACAAGTATTTGATATTCAATTAGAAAAAGAGTTTTTATTTAAACATTTACTTCAAATTAATTTTATTAAAAAAATCTATGAATCTGATGCTAATTTTATTCTGATAAAAGTAGATAATGCTAACAAAAGATATCAACAATTATTAGAAAACGGCATCGTAGTAAGGAACAGAAGTTCACAACCTTTATGTGAAAATTGTTTGCGAATTACCATTGGAACAGCAACAGAAAATTTAAAATTAATCAACACCTTAAAATCAGTATAATGGCAAAGAAAGTATTATTTATCGACCGTGATGGAACCATGATTAAAGAAGTTTCTGATTACCAAATTGATGCTTTTGATAAAATGTATTTCTATCCAAAATGCTTGACTTTTTTAGGTAAAATTGCCAAAGAATTAGACTATGAATTGGTTTTAGTGACTAATCAAGACGGATTAGGAACGGATATTTTTCCAGAAAGTACGTTTTGGCCAGTGCATAACTTCATTATGAAAACATTTGAAGGTGAAGGCGTGTTTTTCTCTGAGGAATGCATCGATAAAAGTTTTCCAGAAGATAATTCTCCAAACAGAAAACCAAGAACTGGAATGCTAACCAAATATTTGTCAGAAGACTACGATTTAAAAAACTCTTTCGTAATTGGCGACAGATTAACCGATGTCGAATTAGCTAAAAACTTAGGTGCAAAAGCCATTTTTATCAATGATAACACCAATTTAGGAACCGCTGAAATTTCTCTAAATGAAGCTCAAATTGCAGAATCAATTGCCTTTGAAACAAACGATTGGGAAAAAATATACGAATTCTTAAAATTAGAAAACCGTTCGGCTTCCATTGTCAGAAAAACGAATGAAACTGATATCTCTATTGCTGTCAATTTAGATGGAACTGGAAAAAGTAATATCGACACAGGTTTACATTTCTTTGATCACATGTTAGATCAAATCGCACGTCACGGCCAAATGGATTTAGATATTCAAGTGAAAGGCGATTTACAAGTTGATGAACACCACACTATTGAAGACACAGCTATTGCTTTAGGAGAAGTTTTTGCGAAAGCATTAGGAAATAAATTAGGTATAGAACGTTACGGTTTTTGTTTGCCAATGGACGATTGT
>JAUMDQ010000160.1:0-9513 GCA_032121715.1 Flavobacterium sp. | reverse complement strand
TTATTAATTTTAGGATTTTTCTTTCCTATGATTGCTGCCATGATTGTGCAATCAGAATTAAATAAATTATACAATTAATAAATTTATTCAATATAGAATTATAGGGATAATTAGTGCGTTACTCGTGCTAATTATTCCTTTTTTTATACACATAACTAATAATGGAAACCTAGAAAAGGAACAATCTTTATGTCCGTCTAAAATGCTAACAGGATTTCCTTGTCCAGGTTGTGGTATCACAAAATCTTTGGTGTATTTATATGAAGGAGATGTATTAAAAAGTATTGCTTTTCACTTATTTGGACCAGTAGTTTTAGTCTTGTCTGTTTATTTTTTAATCAAACTAAGTTTAGAATTATATTACAAGAAACCCTTTTTCGCAAATACATTCAATAAAAAAAAGTGGACCTATGTCTTTGTCGCACTTTTAATTGTTTATCATTTAATTAGGATTGCACTTTTTATAAAAAATAACTCGTGGGATTCCATTTTGAAAGAATCTATTTGGAGGTAAGTTAGAAAGAGCCAAGTAAAAAGAGCCAAGTAAAAAGAGCCAAGTAAAAAGTAAAAGAGAATATCGAGTTATTTGCTCAAATCGCCCTTTCTCTCCATCTCCCAATCCAAAAAATCTATCCTTTGTGCTTTCTTTCTAATTCCGCTTGAAATTCTTCCATTACTGGTTTTACGGTACTTTCTGGAATATCTGAAATTTTAATATACATCAATCCGTCAATGGCATTATTGAACATTGGATCTACGTTAAAAGCCACCACTCGAGCGTTTTGCTTGATGTATTTCTTAATTAAAACAGGTAATCGTAAAGAGCCAGGTTCAATTTCATCAATAATTTTATCGAATTTATTTAAATCAGCTTCGGCTTCATTAAATACGAAATCTTTATCGGCATCTTTTAGTTTAATCTTATATTCTTTTTTAGGTTTGATATATTGCGCCACATAAGGATCGTAATAATTAGACTTCATGAATTCAATCATTAAGGATTTAGAAAATTCTGAAAACTGATTACTAATACTTACACCACCAATTAAAAATTTATGTTCTGGATAATGTAAAGTTGTATGCACAATTCCTTTCCAAAGTAAAAACAAAGGCATTGGTTTTTGTTGGTATTCCGAAATGATAAAAGCACGTCCCATTTCAATAGATTGACTCATCATGTCGTTTAATTCAGGTTCGAATTTAAAAAGTTCATTTAAATAGAAACCTTCTAAACCATATTTAGGAAATATTTTTGAACCAAATCCCATTCTGTAAGCACCAGCAATCATTTGAGCATCTTCATCCCATAAAAACATATGGTGGTAATATTGGTCGTATTTATCTAAATCAATCGCCTCGTTAGTTCCTTCTCCAACTTCTCTAAATGTAATTTCACGTAAACGGCCAATTTCGTGTAAAATATTTGGAATTTTTTCAGCGGTAACTAAAAATACTCTGTAGTTTTTACTTTGTAATAATTGATAATCGCCTTCTTTTAAGAAATTAATTTCCTCAATAATTTGCTCGTGATTAGCAGGTTTTACAATTTGTTTAGCAGCTTTTGGACTACTAGTAAATTTCGGAAAAGTTAATTTGAAGTTTTCTTCTTCTTTTTCTTCAAAAGATTTAGAAAGCATATAGGTTTTTTTTCTTAAAAACTCTCCAAATTCAGGTATAGTTTCGTGCTCGTTTAACTCATTTACAGAAATCGGTTTACCAATACGAACTTTAATTACTCGGTGTTTTTGAGTTAATAATTCGCTTGGTAATTTTGCGGTTCGTAACGTATCGTTTAGTTTGGATAAACGATAAAATAATTTGCTGTTTTGTGCATGAAAATAAATCGGTACAACAGGAACTTTTGCTTTTTTAATAATCTTTAAAGCGCCTTCTTCCCAAGGTTTATCTACTATTAATTTTCCGTCTTTATAGGTTGAAACTTCCCCAGCAGGGAAAATTCCTAATGGTTTCCCGTCACTTAAATGACGTAAGGTTTCTTTAATTCCAACCACGCTTGATTTAGCATCTTTGTGATCTTCGAACGGATTTACAGGCATAATGTACGGCTTCATCGGTTCAATTCTGTGTAATAAAAAATTGGCAATTATTTTGAAATTCGGCTCGCGTTCTAGCATTAATTTCAATAATAAAATACCATCAATTCCGCCTAAAGGATGATTGGAGATGGTAATATAAGCACCGTCTTTTGGTAAACGTTTCAAATCTTCTTCTGGAATTTCAAATTTAATTTGAAACTCATCTAAAATAGCATTTAAAAATTCTAAATCACTTAAATGCTTATTTCGATTGTAGATTTTATTAAGTGTGGAAATTTTAAGTACTTTCATGAGTAACCACCCAGAAAAAGTTCCTAAAAAACCATATTTGTCCGTATTTATTGCTTTGGCTACTTCTTTTGCAGTAACTAATCCCATCTATTTTTGTTTTGAGCAAGTAACAAAGATAACAATTCTATTGAATTTCGTGTCATCAAAAACACACAATTGCTAACAATTTAAAAATAAGTAGGGTTTGCTAAAATATTTATAAAATACTTGTTCAATAAGCCATTTTATTGAAAACTTTTTCTATTTTTGAGAATTAGAAAAAACAAAAATGAAGATTATCTCGTATAACGTAAATGGTATTAGAGCCGCAATAACCAAAGGATTTATTGAATGGTTACAAAGCGCTAATCCGGATGTAATTTGTTTGCAAGAAATTAAAGCGACTGAGGATCAAATTCCTACAGAAGAAATTACAGCAGCGGGTTACCCATATCAATATTATTTTTCGGCACAAAAGAAAGGATATAGTGGTGTAGCTGTTTTATGTAAAACAAAACCGAATAATGTGGTTTTCGGAACTGGATTAGAATCTATGGATTTTGAAGGAAGAAATTTACGTGTAGATTATGATAATTTGTCTGTAATGAGCATGTATTTACCATCAGGAACAAATAATGACAGATTAGGATATAAGTTCAAATACATGGACGATATTCAAGAATATATAGTAAATTTAAGAAAAGAAATTCCGCATTTAGTAATTTGTGGCGATTATAATATTTGTCACGAAGCAATTGATATTCACAATCCAAAAGGTAACGAAAAAACATCAGGATTTTTACCAGAAGAACGTTCTTGGTTAGATGGATTTATGAAAACAGGGATGGTTGATACGTTCCGCCATTTAAACAAAGAGCCTCACAATTATACTTGGTGGAGTTACAGAGCCAATGCTAGAAATAATAATAAAGGTTGGAGAATTGATTATTGTTTAGTTACGGAAGAATTAATAGGAAATATAAAAAGAGCCTTAATCTTACCAGAAGCCAAACATTCAGACCATTGTCCGGTTTTGGTTGAAATTGAATAATGTAAGAGCCAAGTAAAAAGTAAAAAGATCTAAGTGTAAATTTGAATTATACAACCAATTATAAAAAATAAACGTCTAAAATAGAGGAATGATTTCAGCGGAATCATATATTTTTAGCAATTAATAATAACCGATTCCAGCGGAATCAAACATTTATAACATGATAAGAAGAGTAGCCCTAGCCGTATTGGTATTAACCGTGAGTACTTCATGTGTTTCTAAAAAAATCTATCAAGATTTAGAAAATAAGTTTGCCGAACTTAAAAAAGAACGTAACACGTTAGCAGATGAAAATGATGGTTTAAAAACGAGTAATTCTGCGTTACAAACTGATTTGGATAAATATAAATCGGAAGCAGAAAAACTAAAAGCAGAACGTGATAAATTAGCCGCAGATTATGCAGCTACTAAAAAGAGTTTAGATAATTTAAAATCGTCTTATGCGGCGCTTGAAAAAGATAGTAACGAAGCTTTAGACGCGAATATTAAGAAAAATCGTGAGTTGTTAGCTGAATTAGAAGCGAAACAAAAAACGATGGCTGCTGAGCAAGACAAATTAAATAAGTTGAAAGCCGATTTATTAAAATCATCAACACGATTAGCAGAATTAGAAAAAATCATGGCTGACAAAGAAGCAGCTATGAAAAAATTAAAAGAAACGTTATCTAAATCGTTAAAAGCGTTTGAAGGAAAAGGATTAACAGTAACGGAAAAAGATGGGAAAGTATATGTTTCTATGGAAAATAAATTACTTTTTGAATCGGGAAGTTGGACTGTTGGAACTGAAGGTAAAAAAGCGGTTGATTTAGTAGGTAAAGTTTTAGGAGACAATCCTGATATTTCTGTACTAATTGAAGGTCATACTGACAATGATAAAATTGTTGGTGCGATTGGTGGAGGAGTAGAAAATAATTGGGATTTATCTACAAAACGTGCTACAGCTATCGTAAATATTTTATCAGCTAACGCGAAAGTGAAAAAAGAAAATTTAACAGCTGCTGGTCGTGGAGAATTTGCGCCTTTAATGGCAAATGATTCTGCTGAAGGAAAAGCTAAAAACCGTAGAATTGAATTTATTTTAACACCAAAATTAGACGAATTGTCTAAGTTGTTAAACGAAATGTAATTTTCAAATTCACATAATTTAAACCTAACAATTTTCGAGTTGTTAGGTTTTTTTAAATCTAAAAATTATGAATCCTCTTCAAAACTTACTTCTTCAATTAGAAAATCACATTTCAAATTTGGAAAAAATCAATTCAAAAGTTTCAAACAGTACTGTTGGTTGGCAAATTGATCATTGTTTGTTGGTCATAAACGGAATTATTGGTCAATTAGAAGTTTCAAATCCATCAGATTATCGTCCTAAATTTAATTTTCCTAAATTTATAGTTTTTACAACAGGTAAAATACCAAGAGGAAAAGCCAGAGCGCCTAAAATTGTAACGCCCGTTGATGTAACCACAGCAGATGAATTGAAATCGAAAATAGAATTGGCTAAAACTAACATTTTAAAACTGAATTCTTTTCCAGCAAATGCACATTTCAAGCATCCTTTTTTTGGCGATATCAATGCTTCTAAAACGGATAAATTTTTAAGAATTCATACCTATCACCATTTGAAAATTATTGAAGATATCTTAAAATAAATAAAATCTATCTCACTTCAATTTTTCTTTTTACTAAACTTCGTAACTTCGCCATTCAAAAAAAAATAGTTTGCCATAATGAAATTCACAACTCTTCCAAATACCAATTTAAAAGTTAGTAAAGCCTGTTTAGGAACGATGACGTTCGGGAATCAAAACACCGAAGCGGAAGCCCATTTTCAATTAGATTATGCTGTAGAACGTGGTATTAATTTTATTGATACGGCAGAAATGTATCCGATTGGTGGAAACGAACATATTTTTGGAAGCACGGAACGTTACATCGGAACTTGGTTAGCGAAAAACAAACATAAAAGAGATGATTTGGTAGTAGCTACAAAAATTGCAGGACCAAATAGAGGCATGACGTATATTCGTCAACCGCTTGATTTTTCTAAGAAAAGTATCACGGAAGCGGTTGAATTAAGTTTAAAAAATCTACAAACAGATTATATCGATTTGTACCAAACGCATTGGCCGGAACGTGTGATGAATATGTTTCAAAAAAGAGGTTTAGAAAAAATTGATACGAATTGGCAAGAAAATATTTTTGAAGTCTTAACCATTTTTGACGGATTAATTAAAGAAGGAAAAATAAAACATATTGGCGTTTCTAACGAAAATCCGTGGGGAGTAATGAAGTTTTTAAACGAGAGTGAAAAACATAATTTACCACGAATCGCCACGATTCAAAATCCATTTTCCCTATTAAATAGATTGTACGAAGTAGGTTTATCAGAAATTGGAATGCGTGAAAATGTTGGTTTATTAGCGTATTCGCCTTTAGGTTTCGGATTTTTATCTGGAAAATATTTAAACGGAATGCCTGATAATTCTCGAATGAAATTATTTCCGAATTTTGTGCGTTATACAAATGAAAACTGTTTTAAAGCTACTAAATTATACCAAGATTTAGCGCATAGTTTAGGTTTAACGATAACCGAAATGGCAATTGCTTTTGTCAACCATCAAGATTTTGTTTCGTCAACCATTATTGGTGCGACAACCATCGATCAATTGGAAGAAAACATTAATGCATTTGATGTAATGTTGACGGATACTGTTTTGGAAGAAATTAATAAAATTCAGGAATTAATTCCTAATCCTGCGCCTTAAACTTATTCCACAACTAATTTGTATTGCGAATTTTCATCACTATCGTTCTTTATCGTAACGAAATACATTCCTTTTGAAAGTTTGCTAATGTCAATTTTATTTTGACTGATTTTTTCAGTTTCTTGTTGTAGAACTAATTTTCCATTAACATCAATAATTTCAATTGCTGTTGGATAATTTGCTTCAGATTTATCAATAAAAAGAATGTTTTTTGCTGGATTTGGATAGATTGTAAACAGATTTTTTTCGAAACTTTCATTGCTTAATGACGTGTCCGTAATTTTATAAATTGTTCCAATGCTAATGTCTGAAATATATAATTCGCCTACAAAATCTTCGCCAAAACTCACAAAATTTCCCGAGAACGTGCTGCTAAACGTAGTCGCTCCGGTTGAAGTTGTAATACCAATTTTCCCTAAACAATAATCGGAAAACAAATATTTACCAATTAAATTCGGATAAGTTGTGCCTCTATAAACATAACCACCAGTAATCGAACAAGCACCAGTGTTGTGATTCACGGCAACTAATGGAAAAGTTGTTCCAGTAATAGTGGCGCAATTTCCAGTGCTGTTATAAACAGCGTTCGCTTCGTAACAACGCCAGCCGTAATTGACATTGGCTAAAGTTGGAGCAACTTTATTCACCTCTTCATAAACACCTTGACCTACATCAGCGATCCATAAATCGCCAGTAGATTTATCAAACGAAAATTTCCATGGATTTCTTAGTCCAATCGCCCAAATTTCATCATTTCCTGCAATACCAATATATGGATTTGTAGGCGGATTGATGTAAAAAGGCGCAATAGTTGAATTGACATCAATTCGCAACATTTTACCTAAATTTTCTGTGATATTTTGCGCTCTATTTCCAGGATCACCAGCACTACCACCATCGCCCATGGCAATATATAAATATCCATCAGGACCAAATTTGATACTTCCACCATTATGATTGCTAAAAGGTTGGGCAATAGTCATTAGAATTTGTCCAGTTGTATCGGCAACATCTGGATTTCCAGAAACGGAGTATCTTGCAATTACCGTGTTTCCTGAAGTGTTGGTGTAATTTACAAAGAAATAACCATTCGAAGTGTAATTAGGATGAAAAGCTAATCCTAATAATCCTCTTTCTCCACCAGTACTAATTATGGTTGAAATGTTTAGAAAAGGTGTAGGATTTACAGAGCTATTGTTGTTTAAAATTTTGATTCGACCAGTTTGTTCTACCACAAATAAACGTGAATCTCCAGCGTGAGTGATTTCCACAGGTTGGGTAAATCCAGTGGCAAAAGATTGCAAACTTAAGGTTTGACCAAAAGTGAAATTAAAAATACAAAGTAAAATAATTGAAGTAGTTGTTTTCATGATTAACGTATTTTAATTTCAGTAAAAATAAAGAAAAATACTTACAATTTGTTGTATAATTATTTCAAAATCAAATGTTTGTGTTTTTAGAATGATTTTATAAGTTTAATTTAATATGAATGGCTTGAAGCGATTCGTTTCCTATCACACTAGCTTTATGACCATGGATTTGGTTATTGAAAACAATATGTTCAGGTAAATTGTCTTGAGCAATGAAACAATCTCCAGGCGTAAAAATTTGAAAATTGCCGTTTTGTAATTCTATTTTTAAACTCCCTTTTTGAATGATGATAAAAGTCGCATCGCCAGCTAAATGAAAATCGGTGGTATAACCGACAGCACTTTTTCGTATTCTGAAATTTTTAGAACCAATTTGATCTGTTAAAAATAAACCACCACGTTGTTGTACAGAAAAGTCGATGGTTGAAAAAATGGAAATTCCGTTTTCGTTTGTCGTTATCGTCGGAATAATAAAAGGCTGGTTCATGGAATTTGATTTTATTCAAAAGTAATAAAAAACCCAACAAGTAGTAAACTTATTGGGTTTGATGAAAAATAGGTTTAATGCTGTAGTTAACTACATGGTAATGAATTTTATATCTTAAATATTTCAGTTTTTGCCATCCAGAAAATCTCTGATTTTAAGAATTGGAGTCTTGTTTTAATTATTTGATCAGTTTTATTTCTAGGTGATTTTGTTATAAATCTTGCCTTGGAATTAGTAAAGTTCAAAGTATTTTTTTCATCAATATCTTTTTGTTTATCAGAAAAGAATGAAATCACATTATTTTCCATAGTCCACGTCCCTTTACCATATATGTTTTTTTCTGATGGAACGTCAAATTTAACGTTTGAATAATATTGGAAGAAAAATGTTCCATTTTCGTTTAAAGTCAATTTCCATTCTATTAAACCACCTTCTTTAGCTTTAACTGAAAGTTGGTAATCGCCAATAACTTTATCTACTTGAGAGAATAACGTCAAATTGGATAGTAAGATTAAAATTGTAAAAAGCGTTTTCATAGGATTGGTTTTAATATGTGATTTTCTATAAATTTCCAATTACTTTATCTTTCGGATATTTGATTTTGTAACTGATTCTGTATTTCTTGGTTTCGTTGGGTTTCAGTTTGATTTCCCATGTCATAACACCAGTTTCTTCATTAACTTTCGCACCATCTTTCTCTAAAAGTTCCACCGTCATTTCTTTATCTGTACTTAACGGATATTGGTCTTTTAGCAACATATTAATTTCTTCTTTTTTGTTGTTTCGAACAATAATATCGTACGTAAATGTTTGTTCTTTGTATGAAGACAAGAATTTAGTTCCCGATTTATCCACCACTTTTTCACGTTTAATTGAGATTTTTTTGTCTCTTCCCATACTTAAATTCAAGGTGTCTTGCGTTTGATTTGGATTAATTACAGTTTTTCCAACATACATACCTTCGAAAATAATATTCGCTTCACCAGGTAATAAATTATATTTCGAATAATCGTTCAATTCCGCTAATAAAAAGGCTTCTTTTTCCACTTTTGGTACCGCGTAATATTTATAAGTTGCTGGTAATTTTAAATCTTTTAAGGCTACACTATGCGCTTTTCCGTTCGATAAAATATCGTAAGGAATATCTATGTCGAAAGAAACGTTAAGTTGTCCTTCTACAATTTCTGTGTAGTTTGAAATGGAAGATTCTTCATCTTTGTATTTTTTATCTACTTGGAGACCAGATACTTTTCCAACTAAAGCCTGAACTGCATTTGGACTAGCGTTTTGATTCAAATATCCATAATTCGCAGGATAACCATATCTCAAGAACCAAGCTTGTAATAAGGGTGCTACATTGTTTTGATTTGGATTACCACTTGAAAGGGTTAGTTTTACTTTTTTCCAATCGATTCCTGTACTTTGCATCACTTTTGCTTTGTACATTAAGTTAATTGGCGAGTTGATATTTTCCGCACGTAAATCGTAAAAAGGTTGCCAAGAAGCGGAATTC
>JAUMDQ010000159.1:0-2529 GCA_032121715.1 Flavobacterium sp. | reverse complement strand
ATAAATGAAGCCATTGAAATTGAGAAAAAAGGATTAAAAATTTCACCAGAAAAATTTGTTGAAATTCCAGTTTCTGAACTATTGGAAAAGGAATTAAAAAATGATAAAAACTTAAAATCAGCTTTCGTAAAATTAACACCAGGAAAACAAAAAGAATACATCGTTTACATTAACGAAGCCAAACAAGAAGCTACTAAACTTAAACGTTTAGAGAAAATAAAACCCATGATTTTGCAAGCAATTGGATTGAATGATAAATACAAATAAGATATAAAAGCAAAACGGGAACAACTTTAAAAGTTATTCCCGTTTTTTATACTAATAGATCAGAAGTTTATCTAACAAAAACTTCAATATTTCCACTAGCATCTTTTAATTTTAATTCGCTAAATGTAAGATTTACAATATCTTGAACTGTAGTTACACCATTTACAACTCGTGTCACGTTGTTATGAGAACGAGAATAAATTCCGTTATCTGTAAACAAAGCACAAGGATCAATAGTTGAATCATAATCACCTTCAATAACTGTATTATCAGTTTTTAAATCAATATAATCTCTGTTACAACCTGCTTGATTTTGTGGTGCATCAATCAAAGTTTCTGTAGTACCTGATGTAGTTCCTACTTTAGATAAATTCCATTTTCCTACTAAAGGTGCGATTGTTTCTCCTTCATTACTGTCGTCATTGTTACACGAAACTGCAAATAATCCGATACTTGCTACTAAGGCTAATAATATTCTTGGATTTTTCATATCTAAATTGTTTAAATTGTTAGATACGAAATTAGGTGTAATGATCCTCAAGGTTGTTACAAGATTATTAGTATAACTTACATAATTAGTCTTAAACACAAGAAAAACCTCTTTTAGAAGTATATTTAACCTTTAAATACATTTAATTCATCAATTTGGACTTTATAATCTGATGGAAGAAGAATACTTTTAAGTACTCCATCCATTTTTATAAGTCTACTAAATTTATAAATAGGAACGAGTGGACTAATTAGTGAAAAATTGCTAAAATGCATCAACTCTTTTACTCGGTTTGGCACGACTAACTTCTGTCCTTCGAGTAAAACTTTATAACGCATTGTACCAAGATGTTTTCTGTATTGTTTAAATAAATCGGTCGTAAATTCACTTTTTTGTAGATTTCCCGTTAAGTGCGATTCTCTAACAGGAAGCCAATCTATATAATTTTCTGGTAATTCTTTTAAACCCATTCTGATTCCAACTCTATAAAAAACATTATACACTTCTTCTTTTTCAGTAGCACTTAATTTTTGTTCCAGTAACTCATAAGCCGAAATAGAATAATGAATTAACATAAACAAAACATCTCTGTAAGCCCAATCAGGAATTACATCACCACGATTCTGTTCCACTGCTGAATGAATCTTTCGCATCATATCAATCGCACTATTCGCATCTTCCATTGACGAAAAAACTATTTTTCTAGCATATCGAACCGTTGAAAAAAGGCGACCTAAGGGATCAGAAGGTAATTTACCCGTAAAGTACAACCAATCTACAGCTTTATTCAGCGCAAATTCTGCCGAAGCACCTGCAAAAATAAAAAGTATGGTGTCACTTTTTCCCCATATTTTTCTAACCACCGAATCGTTTTCAACAAAGTTTATCATAGATTCAAATATACAATTCTACTCGAAACTAGTATAATTCTTTATTTAATTTAACTTACAAATAACATTTTCATTTTTAATTAGCGACAAATTTTTCATTATCTTTATTCATCTTATTTTTCTTTCATTTTAATACTTCAAAATATGAAAAACATCACACCTCTTTTTGTTTGCATTTTAGCTCTAGTTATGAGCGGTTGCACTTCTTTAAAAAACACCATTCCTTTATCAAGCGAAACTTGGGAGTTGGAATATATTACCGGACCAAAAATTGCTTTTGATGGCTTGTTTCCTGAAAACAAACCACAAATCACATTCAATACAATAAAAAAAGAAGTTAGCGGAACAACAGGTTGTAATGGCTTCTCAACAAAATATACTTTAGATGGACAAACTATTAAATTTGACGAAAATTTTCCAACAACGTTGAGATATTGTGAAGGCGGTGGCGAACAAGTTTTCTTAAAAATGATAAAAGAAGTGAACCATTATTTTATTGATTATGAAGGTAAACTTTTTTTAAACAAAGGTGATATTCCTATGATGCGGTTTAAAAAAATCATTAAATAATTTATGAATAAGTTTATTTACTTCGGAATTTTAGTTTTAACGATTTTGAGCTGCAAAACCGCTTCCGTTTCAAAAACAATAGTTGTAAATGATGCGGAAAAAGCTCCCTATTTTAAAGCTAGTGGAACAGAACCTTTTTGGAGTATTTTAATTTCAGACGATAAAATTGTTTATAAAACTCCCGAAGATTCAATCGTCATGCCGCACTCCGAAGCTATTTTGGCTATGGATAGCAATGTGAAATTGTATAAAATTAAAACCGAATTGGCTCAGTTTAACATTCAAATTTCTCAACAAGAATGTGCTAATGAA
>JAUMDQ010000158.1:987-11042 GCA_032121715.1 Flavobacterium sp. | reverse complement strand
TTTTCATCTAAAGTTAATAAAGGTCGCGTATCATAACCCATCACATACGGAATTGGAATATGTCCGGCAGTTGCTAACAAATCGGCACAAAAAACAATGGTTTTACCTTTATAGTGTATATGAGGTAACATTTGTTTTTCGGTATGACCATCAGCGAAGAAAATATCAAACCCAAGTTCAGATTTTTCTAAGAAATCACCAGTTGGTCGGTTAATAAATTTCAATTGTCCACTTTCTTGCATCGGAATAATATTTTCATGCAGAAAAGAAGCTTTTTCACGAGAATTGGGTTTCGTTGCCCATTCCCAATGGTTTTCATTTGTCCAAAAATTAGCATTCTTAAAAGCTACTTCATAACCCGTTTTGTCTTTATTCCAAATTACCGAACCACCACAATGATCAAAATGCAAATGCGTCATAAAAACATCGGTAATATCGTCTTTATGAAATCCATGTTTCGCTAATGACTTATCTAAACTTTCATCGCCCCAAAGCGAATAATAACCAAAAAACTTGTCGGATTGTTTGTTTCCCATTCCATTATCAATCAAAGTTAGCTTGTTTCCATCTTCAATTAATAAACATCTTGCAGCAATATCTATTAAATTATTTTCGTCTGCGGGATTGGTTTTATTCCAAATTGTTTTGGGTACAACGCCAAACATTGCGCCTCCATCTAACTTGAAATTTCCTGCTTCTATTGGGTATAATTTCATATATCGAATTTATTTATTTTTTAATTATCATATGTTATCGCTCTATTTTAATGGTGTTTTTTTAAATAAAAAAAACTATTTATTTGGTGGCGATTTCATGATTCTAAATTTTTAGCCAAATTACAAAATTTTACATAAATCAAAACTATCCATATATAAGTTATAAAAATGTTATCAAACCTTGTAAAAAGCATTTTATGGTTTATCTTTGCAGTTAATTTAGACAAATTCAAAATAACAAATGTAAGAAGCAAAGCAATAAATCTCAACAATAACGAGGTTTCTATGCAAATTACATGAAATAAATAATAACCTAGTTATGATAAAAGTATCTGAATCAGCAAGTAAAAAAATTGTCGACATGATGAAAGACGAAGGTTTTGATGCGGCCAATGATTACGTTCGAGTTGGCGTAAAAAGTGGTGGTTGCTCTGGACTTTCTTACGAGTTAAAGTTTGACAAAGAAATTGGTGAAAGCGATAAAGTTTTTGAAGACAATAATATAAAAATTGCTGTTGAAAAAAAATCATTTTTGTATTTAGCAGGAACGATTTTAGAATTTTCTGGCGGTTTGAACGGAAAAGGATTTGTTTTCAATAATCCAAATGCACAAAGAACTTGTGGATGTGGAGAGAGTTTCTCTCTATAAATAAAAATATATGAGTAAATACACTGAAGACGACTTAAAAGTCGAATTAGAAAATAAAGAATACGAATACGGATTTTATACGGAATTAGAATCGGACACGTTCCCTATTGGGTTAAACGAAGATATTGTGCGTGCGATTTCTAAAAAGAAAAACGAACCAGAATGGATGACCAAATGGCGTTTGGAAGCATTTGCTGCTTGGAAAGAAATGGAAGAGCCAGAATGGGCAAACGTAAATTACACAAAACCTGATTTTCAGGCTATCGCGTATTATTCAGCACCAAAAAAATCTGATCCTAACAAAACATTAGACGATGTTGATGCGGAGTTATTAGAAATGTACAAGAAATTGGGTATTTCTCTTGATGAACAGAAAAAAATGAACAACATTGCGATGGATATCGTAGTCGATTCGGTTTCTGTAGCCACTACATTCAAAAAGACATTAGGAGAAAAAGGAATTATTTTTTGTCCAATTTCTGAAGCGATTCAAGAACATCCAGAATTAGTTAAAAAATATTTAGGTACAATTGTGCCTCAAAAAGATAATTTTTATGCGGCTTTAAATTCTGCTGTTTTCTCTGACGGAAGTTTTTGTTACATTCCAAAAGGCGTTCGTTGCCCAATGGAATTATCAACGTATTTCCGTATTAATCAAGGTGGAACTGGACAATTTGAAAGAACTTTAGTTATTGCCGATGAAGGAAGTTATGTATCTTACCTTGAAGGTTGTACGGCTCCTAGTCGTGATGAAAATCAATTACACGCAGCTGTTGTAGAGTTAATTGCTTTAGATGATGCAGAAATAAAATATTCAACGGTTCAAAACTGGTATCCTGGAAATAAAGAAGGAAAAGGTGGCGTTTTCAACTTTGTAACAAAAAGAGGTTTATGTGAGAAAAACGCAAAAATATCTTGGACACAAGTAGAAACCGGTTCTGCAGTAACTTGGAAATATCCATCTTGTGTATTAAAAGGTGATAATTCAATTGGTGAGTTCTACTCTATCGCAGTTACGAATAACTACCAACAAGCGGATACAGGAACAAAAATGATTCACTTAGGTAAAAACACTAGATCAACCATTATTTCTAAAGGAATTTCGGCTGGTAAATCGCAAAACAGTTACCGTGGATTAGTTCAAATTAGTAAAAACGCAGATAATGCTCGTAACTTTTCACAATGTGATAGTTTATTAATGGGTAATAATTGTGGTGCACACACGTTCCCATATATTGAAAGTAAAAATACAAGTGCAAAAATTGAACACGAAGCAACCACTTCAAAAATTGGAGAAGACCAAGTGTTTTATTGCAACCAAAGAGGAATTCCAACTGAAAAAGCGATTGCTTTAATTGTAAACGGTTTCAGTAAAGAAGTATTAAACAAATTACCAATGGAATTTGCAGTGGAAGCTCAGAAATTATTGGAAATTAGTTTAGAAGGTTCAGTAGGTTAATCAAATATAAATCAGAATAAAAACACATTCATACAATGTTATCAATAAAAAATTTACACGCTTCAGTAGAAGATAAGGAAATATTAAAAGGAATTAATTTAGAGATAAAAGCTGGAGAAGTTCACGCAATTATGGGACCAAATGGTGCAGGAAAAAGTACACTTTCTTCTATCATTGCTGGAAACGAAACGTATGAAGTTACGGCTGGAGAAATTCTTTTAGAAAACGAAGACATTTCAGAATTAGCGCCAGAAGAAAGAGCACACAAAGGTGTTTTCTTATCTTTTCAATATCCGGTAGAAATTCCAGGTGTTTCGGTAACTAACTTCATGAAAACGGCTATCAACGAATCTCGTAAAGCACGCGGACAAGAAGATATGCCAGCCAATGAAATGCTAAAATTAATTCGTGAAAAATCTGAATTATTAGAAATTGACCGTAAATTTTTATCTCGTTCGCTAAACGAAGGTTTTTCTGGTGGTGAAAAAAAACGTAATGAAATTTTTCAAATGGCAATGTTAGAACCAAAATTAGCTATTTTGGATGAAACAGATTCTGGTTTAGATATCGATGCATTGCGTATTGTAGCAAACGGTGTTAACAAATTAAAAAATGAAAACAATGCGGTTTTAGTAATCACACACTACCAACGTTTATTAGATTATATTATTCCTGATTTCGTACACGTTTTAATGGACGGAAAAATCGTTAAATCTGGTGATGCTTCTTTAGCATTAGAATTAGAAGAAAAAGGATACGATTGGATAAAAGCAGAAATTCAGTAAACAGTACTCAGTCTCAGTTTTCAGTCTCAGCAATCAGATTTCACTGCGACTGTAAACCGTAAACTGCAAACTAAAAAATATGGAATTAAAAGAAAAATTAATATCGTCTTTTATGGCGTTCGAAGAAAAAATTGCTGATGTAAACAACGAGTTACACGACATTAGAACTTCGGCTATAAAAAACTTCGAAAATAAAGGTTTCCCAACTAAAAAAGAGGAAGCTTGGAAATACACATCCTTAAATGCCATTTTAAAAAATGACTTTAGTGTATTTGCAAAAAATGAAAATACAGTTGAATTTGCGGAAGTAAAAAAATACTTCTTAAATGATGTGGATACGTATAAAGTTATATTTATCGATGGGAAATTCAGTTCGTATTTATCATCCACTACTCATGATGGTTTGGATGTTTGTTTAATGTCATCAGCATTAACAAAACCAAAATACAAAATGATTATTGATGAATATTTCAATAAAATCGCCAATTCGGACGATAGTTTAACTTCATTAAATACAGCATTTTCTCACGAAGGTGCCTATGTGAATATTCCTAAAAGTAAAGTCGTTGAAAAACCAATTGAGATTATTTATTTCTCAACAGGTTCTGAAGCGGCGCTAATGACGCAACCACGTAATTTAGTTGTAGTTGGAGAAAATTCTCACGTTCAAATTGTAGAACGTCATCAAAGTTTAAATGACAATCCGGTTTTAACCAATTCGGTTACGGAAATTTTTGCTAAAAAACGCGCTATCGTTGACTATTATAAAATTCAAAACGATTTACAAACTGCGAATTTAATTGACAATACGTACATCGCTCAAAAACAAGACAGTCATGTTTCTGTGCATACTTTCTCTTTCGGAGGAAATATTACTAGAAACAATTTGAATTTCTACCATCAAGGAGAACATATCGATTCGACTCTAAAAGGAATTACAATTATTGGCGACAAACAACACGTTGATCATTATACTTTAGTGCAACACGCAACGCCAAATTGCGAAAGTCACCAAAATTACAAAACCATTTTAGATGGAAGTGCTACTGGTGTTTTCAATGGTAAGATTTTCGTAGAAAAAGAAGCGCAAAAAACAGATGCATTTCAGCAAAATAACAATATTTTATTAAGCGATAAAGCGACTATCAACGCCAAACCACAATTAGAAATTTTTGCAGATGATGTAAAATGTTCTCATGGTTGTACGATTGGACAATTAGATGAGAACGCTATGTTTTACATGCAACAACGTGGAATTGGTAAAAAAGAAGCAAAAGCTTTATTAATGTACGCTTTCACAAGTGAAGTTACAAATAGTGTAAAAATTCCAGAATTAAGAGGGAAAATTGCTCGTATTATTGCCGACAAATTAGGCGTAAATATGGGATTTGATATATAAGGATTCTAATAAAAAATAAAAAAGCCGTTCCGAGTAAATCAGGACGGCTTTTTTGTTATATATTTTTTTTCTACAAAATCTGACTCGCGTGTTCTTTTGTTTTTACTTTATCAATCACATCTGTAATAATTCCGTTTTCGTCAATTACGAAAGTCGTTCTGTGAATCCCATCAAATTCTCTTCCCATGAACTTTTTTGGTCCCCAAACACCAAACGCTTCAATCACAGATTTATCTTCATCAGCCAATAAAGCAAAAGGAAAACTGTACTTCTCTTCAAACTTTTTTTGTGCTTTGGCACTATCCGCACTGACACCTAATAATTCGTAGTTATTTGCTTGAAAACGTTCGTAATTATCTCTTAAATCACAAGCTTCGGCTGTACAACCTGGTGTATTTGCTTTCGGATAGAAGAAGACCACCAATTTTTTACCTTTATAATCTGCTAATGTATGTGAATTCCCGTTTTGATCAGTTCCTGAAAAATTTGGAGCCTTATCGCCTATTTTTAAATGTGTCATAATATATTTTTTGTTTAAAGTTTTTTTTGTTTGAAGTTTCAAGTTATTTTTGATGTGAAAATACATTTCAAATATACTAAAATGACTAAGAAAGAACGTGCAACATTTGTTATAAATACGTTAAACGAATTATATCCTGAAATCCCTATTCCATTAGACCATAAAGATCCTTATACTTTATTAATCGCGGTTTTACTTTCGGCGCAATGCACAGACGTTCGTGTGAATCAAATTACGCCACTTTTATTCGCCAAAGCAGATAATCCGTATGACATGATTAAAATGAGTATAGAAGAAATTCAAGACATTATTCGTCCTTGTGGCTTATCACCCATGAAATCAAAAGGTATTCACGGTTTATCTCACATTTTAATTGACAAATATAATGGTGAAGTGCCACAAAGTTTTGAAGCTTTAGAAAGTTTTCCTGCAGTTGGACATAAAACAGCTAGCGTTGTAATGAGTCAAGCTTTTGGTGTTCCTGCTTTTCCGGTTGATACGCACATTCACAGATTAATGTATCGTTGGAATTTAACTTCAGGAAAAAATGTGGTGGAAACTGAAAAAGATGCGAAATCAATCTTTCCAGAAAACACCTGGAACGATTTACATTTACAAATCATTTGGTATGGAAGAGAATATTCTCCAGCGCGTGGTTGGGATTTGGAAAAAGATATTATTACAAAAACAATTGGAAGAAAATCAGTTTTAAAAGAATACGATAAAAAAAACATCTCGAAATAAAGTTTTATTTTACCACGAATTATCGAATTAAAAATAAAAGCAATAATTAATTCGAATTATTTATCGACAAAGTCGATTCAATATTTATTCCAAAAACAAATAATTCGTGAATTCGTGGTAACTTGAATAAATAAAAAATACTCCGAAATAATTTCAATCTTAATAAAATAAAAAATGCTCCGAAGTAATTCCGAAGCATTTTTATCAATTTACAATGTTTTCAAAAGTCAGCTTCCCAACTTTTACTATTTTCATTGCCTGCGAATAACTCAAAATAAAACTAACTGTTTCTTTACTGGGTTTCATTTCTTCAATTGATTTTCTTTTTTTAGAGTAGAGTTTTGCCATGTATACATTTAATTGTTTATTAAAGTATAACGTAAAAACTTTATTATTATTGTGTTAGAATATTAATTCGTTAAAATTATGCTGTTTTTTTCAATTATTTTTCTCAAGTTAATAACCGCATAACGCATTCTTCCCAAAGCTGTATTGATACTTACGCCAGTTATTTCAGAAATTTCTTTAAAACTTAAATCTTCATAAAAACGCATTTTTATAACTTCTTTTTGATCTTCAGGTAATTGTTCTACAATTTTTCTGACATCCAATTCGACTTGATTTTCAATTAATTGATTTTCAATTGACAAAGTAGAATCTGACATAAAATTAAAAATACTATACTCGTCCGTTTCTCTCTGAAAAGGCATTTTTTTATTATGACGGAAATAATCAATCACTAAATTAGAAGCAATACGCATCACCCAAGGCAAAAATTTACCCTCTTCATTGTATCCTTTTGTTCTTAAAGTTTTAATAACTTTAATAAAAGTATCTTGAAAAATATCATCACAAACCGATCTGTCTTGAATTTTGGAATAAATAAATCCATAAATCTTAGATTGATGTCTGTCAATTAAAACTTTTAGCGCAGACTCGTCTCCACTAATGTAGCTATGTAATAAAATTGCGTCTGAATTTTGTACCATATTTGCCATAATTATACCTTTTAGATTTTTGGGACTTTCGTTTCTAAAAAAGAGTATTTTTATGTTATACGCAAATTGGTTTTTGAGATTAGTAAGAACAAATATAATGTTAAATATTTCATAAAAACAAATTTTCGCTAAAATTTTAACACTTTCAACACAATAAATCTCAGTTTATCAGAAACGAATTTTATCAAATTTGGAATTTTATATTGTGAAAAATGGCACTTATTATTTGTATCTTTGCAAAAATTCGCTTTTTTGTATGATACCAAAAGACATCACAACACTAGAACCCAAAAAATTTATATTGATAAAAGGTGCGCAATTGCACAATTTAAAAAATATAGATGTTGCCATTCCGAGAAATCAAATGGTAGTTATTACTGGACTTTCAGGTTCTGGAAAATCAAGTTTAGCATTTGACACGTTATACGCTGAAGGACAACGTCGTTATGTCGAAAGTTTATCTTCTTATGCCCGTCAATTCTTAGGAAAATTAGACAAACCAAAAGTAGAATACATTAAAGGAATCGCTCCGGCCATCGCCATTGAACAAAAAGTAAATACTACAAATGCACGTTCAACCGTTGGAACCTCAACAGAAATTTACGATTATTTAAAATTATTATTTGCCCGAATTGGTAGAACCTATTCTCCTATTTCTGGCGAAGAAGTAAAAAAACATACAGTTTCAGATGTGGTCAAACACATTCAATCTTTAGAAGTAGATTCAAAATGGTTATTATTAGCGCCTATTCACTTAGAAGAAGGTAGAAAATTACACGACAAACTAAAAGTTTTATTACAACAAGGTTTTGCACGTGTTTTAGTGGATAATCAAACGGTTCGTTTAGACGATTTTGTTTCGACATTAGAAATGATTGACGAAAACACAATGGCCGATAAAGAAATTTTGTTAGTCATCGACAGAATTGTAGTCAAAACCGATGAAGAATTCTTAAATCGAATTGCAGATGCCTTACAAATTGCGTTTTACGAAGGTAAAGGCGAATTGTATTTACAAGAGCCTGATACTTCTCACCGTTCTATTTTTAATTCGAATTTCCAATTAGACGGTTTAGATTTCTTAGAACCCAATATTCATTTATTCAGTTTCAACAATCCTTACGGCGCTTGTCCAACTTGCGAAGGTTACGGAAGTGTCATTGGAATTGATGAAGAATTAGTCATACCTAACACTGCCCTTTCTGTTTATGAAAATGCTATTTTTCCTTGGCGTGGCGAAAGTATGGGTTGGTATCGTGATCAATTGGTAAACAACTCACATCACTTCGATTTCCCAATTCACAAACCGTATTTCGAATTATCGGACGAACAAAAAGCTTTAATTTGGATAGGAAATAAATACTTCACAGGTTTAAACGAGTTTTTTAAAGATTTAGAAGCAAATAACTATAAAATTCAAAACCGTGTGATGCTTTCTCGTTACAGAGGAAAAACAAAATGTCACACATGTAATGGAAAACGTTTACGTCCAGAAACGAATAATATTAAAGTCGCTGGAAAAACCATTTCTGACTTAGTAGATTTGCCAATTATCAAATTAATTCCATTTTTTAATACGATTGAATTATCAGAATATGATGTAAAAGTCGCAAAACGTTTGTTATTAGAAATCAAAAACAGATTAGCCTTTTTAGATAATGTGGGATTAAATTATTTGAGTTTAAACCGACAATCAGCAACGCTTTCTGGTGGTGAATCACAACGTATTAATTTGGCGACATCTTTAGGAAGTTCATTAGTAGGTTCAATGTACATTTTAGATGAGCCAAGTATCGGTTTACATCCAAAAGATACCGAAAAACTGATTGAGGTATTACTAAACTTAAAGAAATTAGGCAACACGGTTATTATCGTGGAGCACGACGAAGATATCATGAAAGCTGCTGATATGATTATTGATATCGGACCAGAAGCAGGAACTTTAGGTGGGCATTTAGTCGCACAAGGAACCTATGAAGAAATTCTAAAAGCAGATTCGTTAACCTCAAGATATTTGAACGGAAAAGAAGAAATTGCAGTGCCAAAAACAAGAAGAAAATTCAAAAATCATATTGATGTGATTGGTGCTCGTGAAAACAATTTAAAAAATATAAATGTTACG
This sequence comes from Flavobacterium sp., assembly GCA_032121715.1. Classification (GTDB taxonomy): domain Bacteria; phylum Bacteroidota; class Bacteroidia; order Flavobacteriales; family Flavobacteriaceae; genus Flavobacterium. Next base: position 1,650 of record JAUMDQ010000158.1, on the reverse strand, counting down.
TTTCCTTTAGATTGCTTAACCGTAATTACAGGAGTTTCTGGAAGTGGAAAAAGTACGTTGGTGAAGAAAATCTTGTTTCCAGCGATGCAAAAAAAACTGACAGGTTTAGGAGAAAAAGCAGGTCAATTTACCGATTTAGAAGGTAGTTTTTCGCACATTAAAAACATCGAATACGTTGACCAAAATCCAATTGGAAGAAGTTCTCGTTCGAATCCTGTGACGTATATCAAAGCATACGACGACATTAGAGAATTATACGCCAAACAAACGACCTCAAAATTAAGGAATTACCAAGCGAAACATTTCTCATTTAACGTTGATGGCGGTCGATGCGAAACTTGTAAAGGTGACGGAGAAGTTACAATCGAAATGCAATTTATGGCCGATGTGCATTTAGAATGCGAAACCTGTAACGGAAAACGCTTCAAAAAAGAAGTCTTAGAAGTCAATTTCGAAGGCAAAAACATCGACGATTTATTAAAAATGACCATTGATGAAGCCGTAACTTTCTTCGAAACGCATGGTCAAGCAAAAATTACTCAAAAATTACAACCATTAAAAGATGTTGGTTTAGGATATGTGCAATTAGGACAATCTTCTTCTACACTTTCTGGTGGTGAAGCGCAACGTATTAAATTGGCTTCATTTTTAGTGAAAGGTGCG
>JAUMDQ010000158.1:0-966 GCA_032121715.1 Flavobacterium sp. | reverse complement strand
TGAAAAAATTATTAAAATCATTCGAAGCCTTAATCGAAAAAGGACATTCTATCATTGTTATTGAACATAATTTAGAACTAATAAAATGCGCCGATTACATTATCGACATCGGTCCAGAAGGTGGTGAATATGGCGGACAATTAGTCGCTTTCGGAACACCGGAAGAAGTCGCAAAAAATAAAAAATCGTTGACAGGTAAGTATTTAGCAGAAAAGTTGTAGTATGAACAAAATCATCTTCTTTTTTTTATTAGGACTTACCAGCATTTCCGCTCAAAAAAAACATGTTTTCGCCGAATATTCCATTGGTGAAACGTCATCAGCAGATAATACTTTTATCAGTTTAAAAGCAAGTCAAACTTTTGGTGTTGGTTTCGGAATGCAACATAACGATTCTCTAAATTGGGTCAAACAATTACGTAATCCCTACACAGGTTTAATTCTTCAAGTTGCGAATCACGGAAATACGGAAAAAATCGGATACACTATCTCCCTACTTCCCTACATTGAAAAACCAATTCTATTAAAAAACGAAAAGCTAAAATTACTAACTGCAATCGGCTTAGCCTATCATACCAAAAAATATGATTTTAATGAAAACTGGCAAAACAAAGCCATTTCCACAGATTTTACTTATGCGTTTCGATTAGGAGTTTATTACGATATTTTCCAAAAAAACAACTTACAATCAAGATTAAACATCAACTATTTACATTATTCAAACGGTCATATTCAATGGCCAAATAACGGAATCAATACGTTGGCTCTTGGTCTAAACATCTCGTATGACGGATTTAACAAAGACACGAATGCAATTGAAAAAGTACTTTCTAAAAAGGATATCAAAAAAGACAAACAATCGTTTTTTTCTATTCAAACCGGAATTGGAGAACACGCGTTGTATCGCTTTTATAACTATAGAAGAAGTGTACATTCGTTGGATTTCATGTATGGGAAAATCTACAAC
>JAUMDQ010000157.1:1951-13545 GCA_032121715.1 Flavobacterium sp. | reverse complement strand
TAGAGTGACCAATTAATGTAATCGGTTGGTTGTTTTTTTTAGATTGTATAAAAGGTAAAATTAAATTGGCTTGCGTATTTAAATCTTCCGCTTCGCTAAAATTACTGTATCCAAAACCTGGTCGGTCAATGGCAATTAAACGGTATTTCTTTTGTAAATCTTTATCTGATAAATATTTTTTATAGGCATCCCAACTTCCTGGAGAACCGTGTAAAAATAAAAGTGTTGGCTTAGTTAAATCACCCGTTTCAATATAATGGATTTGATGTTCTTCGGAAACTTTGAAGCTAGCATCTGTAAAAGTAGTATTCGATTTTGAGAAGAATTCAGTTGTGTTTTTAGGCGACATTCGCATTCGCATACAAGACTGACAAAATAATAAGTAGCCACAAAACAATATGAAGACAAACATTTTCTTAGAAATTTTTATTTTCATATTGAAGTTTTAATTATCAGATTATCAACCAAATTTAGCCAAAAAAATTAAAAATAAATGGCACAATTGGGTAATTCTTTTCTTATACGTACTATTTCTTCTTCAGAAATTGGGTTTCCGTTTAAAATTAAGGTTTTTAAACTTCTTAGCTTTCCAATCTCTTTCGGTAAAAATTGAACTTGATTTTGTGCAATGGTAAGTGTATTCAGGTTTTCTAAATCTACTATCGATTCAGGTAATTCTTTCAAACTATTAAAATTGATTTGAAGAATTTCTAACTTTTTTAAATGATTTATTTCTGAAGGAATAGTAGTCAGTTTGTTATAATCTAAATTCAAATGTTTCAGTTTCTGAAAATGAAGCCATTCGCCATCCAATTCATGAAATTGATTGTAGGAAATGTCTAAAAAACTCAGTTTTTTTAATTTTGAAATGGTTGCAGGTAAAAAACTCAATTGGTTATTATCGATTTCAATCACTTCGATGTTTTTGCAATTACCTAATTCTTCTGGTAAAATGGAAATGTTATTTACAGAAAGAGTGAGATGTTTTAATTTTTTCAGTTTCGTGAAATTTTCAGGTAATTCATTCAGTTTATTGGCAGATAAATCAATTTTTTGAAGATTTTGACATAAATCTATTGAATTTGGAATTTCTTTCAATTCGTTTTCGTTGAATAATAATACTTCAAGTTTTCGAAAATTGGTATTTGTTTCCGACCAGAATTCAATGTTGTTTTTCATTACATTTAAATGCTTCAGATTTTTGAGTTTCTGAATTTCAATCGGAACTTCAAATAAATTATTGGCTCTTAGGTTTAAATTTTTCACTTCATCAGGCGTTTGTAAAGAAGTCACTATGTCCTGATAAATTATTTCTTTCTTCGGATTAATTCCTTGAGAAAAGATTAAGATTGGAAATAGTGAAAGGAAAAGTAAATATTTAGTCATAGGTAAAAATATAAAAAGGCCGGAGTTTTGCATCCGACCTTTATTATTTAAGTTGTATTAATTTGATTTTACTACTTTGATAGTTTGTTTTTGATTTTCCGAGATAATTTCAAAAAAGTAAACATTTGAACCATTGAAATTCGTCAAATCAATTTCTAAAGTTTTAGATAAAGAAGTACTTGCTTTTTTCTCAATTAATTTTCTTCCCACAAAATCATACACATTAATTTGAACTTCAGAACTTGTAATTTCATTGAAATCTAAAGTTACCATTCCGTTTGTTGGATTTGGATAAATTTTCACACCATTACTGTTTGTGAATGATTCATTAGAAAGTACTTGAGGTCCTAAATAATCTTCATGTGAAAATACTAAAGCAGCAGATGCATTAAATTGAACGTTTAAACCAGAAGCATCGGTTTGAGCAATATTTGTATTATCAGGATGTTGAACAGAAAAGAAACCGTATTTAAAATCTGGTGTAAAAGTTAATCCAGTTGGTTCTGATCCTGCAGGCGCTGAACTATGTAATAATACTTGCGGATCTGTTTGTTTATGATTAGGTCTAACTACCCAAATATAGTTTCTACCACCATCTTGCACTACCCAAAGATTCCCTTTGTCATCAAAAGCTAAATTGTCATTTCCATCCGCCCAAGCTTCATTTACAATTCCTGAATTTGTTTGAATTGGATACGTCATCGCACCTACAAAAGTTTCGAAATTTGAAATAGTTGTTCCATTGTCTTTAAATCGGTACACTCTATTTTTACCTTTTGAAGCAAAATATACTAATCCATCAGGACCAATTTCACAATCTTCCACACCATTAAAGTTTGTTCCGCCTAATGCTGCTGCATTTGAAGGCATATTGTTTCTATCTGCTTGTGTGGTGTTTGGAACAAGAATCCAAGTTGCAGTTGCAGAACTTGGTTCGTCATCAGATAAAGCTTTGTCTAATTTTAACACATATACATTTCCTGTAGATAAGTTATTTGCCACAGTTGGTACAAATTTGTATACACAGTGTGTTCCACCATCTTCACCATAATATGCTACAGTTCCGTCATTACTAACCACAATGTTTTCATGGTTCATTCTTCCTAAAGCGAATAATTTATCTTGAGTGCCATTACTATCATAATCTACAACGCTTGCTGTAGTTGGATTAATTTCTACTAACCAGCCCACATCTTGGTAGCCATCACCATTTGCATCACCAGCAGTTGTGTTTTCTTCAGCTGTAACAATTGTTCTCCAAGGTGTAACTCCACCAGAACAGTTTCTGATAGTGGTAACTAAACTTGAGTTGTATAAATCCACTTTTTTAGAATTACTAGCTATCCATAATGGATTACTTGTGCTAGCACTTAAATTTAAATCAAGTATTGAAACGCCACCAGGATTGTTTTCGTGATTTACTGATAAATGTCCAATTTTACTTGCGTCTGCTCCTAATGAAGGAATATATCCTGTAAAATCATGTGTTCCAGGGACATTTCCTGAACCATCTCCATAAGCACTTCCTTCTTTAAATAACATTTGGAAACGTTGCTCTGTAGGCATAATTAGAACGCTTGTTTGTGTAGTCGGATTGATTGAAGTGAAACAAGCAATATGGCCGTCTTCGCAAACATAAATTGGGTCTTTTTCTTTTAGAAATAAATCGAAACCTAAATCAGAACTTGTTAAATCTCTCTGGTGCATTTCAATTGAAATTCTGTTTACACCGTTTGTAAATAATGATTTTGGAACAAAGAAAGTTTGATATCTTTTTTCATCAGCACTATTAATAGTTGTGCTTGCGAAAGTTGTATAATCGATTGTTCCAAGAGGCATATTGTTTCTATTAACTTCTACACCATTAATATAAAGTACGAAACCATCATCTCTTCTAATTCCGAATTCTAAATCAGTTGTTAAGGCCGTAATATCAGCTATTGTAATATCTTTTGTAAAATACGTTGTTGTAAACTTATTTGTAGTACTTGGTCCGTAAGAAACTGTTGTGTTACATGGATCTCCGTAACCAAATGGCGCTACGTTTGAAGTCCATGTTGAGTTGTCAAAAGAATTGTCTTTCCATGCTGTTCCTTGGTTAGAACCATCGTCTAAGAATTTCCACGACGAACCTTTTTCAATTAATACAGTTGGTGGCACTGTACTTGCTTTTTCATAATTTAATTTACTCTCGTTTTTCGAAAAACTAAAAAGAGAAATTAAAAGAGTACTTAAAAGTAAACTTTTTTTCATTTTGTGTTGTTTTTAATTGTTTGAGCAAAACTAACACTGCTATGTAAGGAAATTTACTATTTGAAGTTATAATATGTTTATAAAAAAGTTACCTATTTTAAGTAAAGGTTATCTTACATGTTTGTTGTCTGATAAGGATTTGATAAAGGCAATGATGTCGCTTTTCTCTTCAGTTGTTAAGTTTAATTTATCCTTTCCTAAGGTTTGATTTTTTGTAAAAATGCCCATTCCTTCACTACCACCTTGGTTATAAAACTCTAATACATCATCTAAAGTTGCGTAAGCGCCATTATGAAAATATGGAGCGGTTTCATTGGCATTTCGTACCGTTACTGTTTTGAAAGATTTTTCATAAATCCACGATTTTTCGTATAAAACGCCATTATTGTACCTGCCTTCATCTTCGTCTAACTCTGTTGCTGTTGGTTTTGAAAAAACACCTAAAATTTCACTTTCATTTTCTATATATAATGGCGGAACTAATCCGCTAAATGTTGGTGAAAAATGGCAAGTCGCACAATTGGCTTTTCCTGTAAATAAGTTGAATCCTCTAACAACAGAAGCATCAATTTTTGAAGTTTCACCTCTAACATATTGGTCGAATGAACTATTATATGATTTTAAAGATAAGACATATGAAGCCAATGCTTTTGTGAAATCTTCTCGAGTAATACTTTTTTTCTTAAAGATGTTTTTGAATTTTGTGCTATATGTTTTATTTGAATTCAATTTGTTAAGAATTTCAGCGTATGAAGTATTAAATTCTAAATTGTTAAAAATTACGTGTTCTACTTGTTGTTCTAAAGTGTACGCGCGTAAATCGTAAAAAAATCGATCGGCATATGCACTATTTAGTAGAGTAGGCGAGTTTCTAAAAACAGTAATCCCGTTTTTATTACTCATTGATTTTACCATTCCGTCTGCGAAGCCTTTTTCTGGTTGGTGACAAGTAGCGCAATTCATTTTGTTATCGTGACTTAACATCGAATCGAAAAAAAGTGATTTTCCTAAATCGCTCAATTCATCTGAATCTTCTTCTTTTTTTAAATTGGTAAACTGATACGGATTTAAAAATTCACTATCAAATAAGGAAGTGCTATTGGGATTCCAAGAAGTCGTGAATTTTAAATTTTGTGCATTTTGAAAAGGTAATAAAGCCCCATAAATCGGATCTAAATGATTTTTCACGAATGCTAATCGGTCCAGATTTTCAAAATTGGCTTGTTTTAAAAAAGTAATGGTATTTTTAATTTTATTAAGAATGATATTTTTCTCTTTTTCAGGCATTACATCAGCATTATTTTCTATGTAATTTTTAATTCCGATGAATGAATGGCAAGCATCATTAATTGCATTTCCAGAACCAGGCGTATCAAAACCGGTAATTCCTAAAGTAAAGATTCGAATAAGTTGGATTCGAATGGCAAGTATGGCATCAGCCGAATTTAAAGATTCAACACTAATTTTCCTGTAAATACTTTGGTAATTGTTACTTAAACGAATGGCTAAGTTGGCAATTTCATTTTTATTTTCTTCTGTTTCATCTGAAAAAATTAGTTCATCTAAAACTTGAAATCCTTCTGGATTCGTAAGAATTGGTCGGGAGTTTTCTTTTTCGATATGTAATAAAGGCGCGCCATTAATTTTGGAAGAAACGTATTCTGGGAATTGAAAAGCCAATTGAAATTCAATTTTTTTATACGCTTTTCTACAATCTAAATAGACTTTTTGTAAAGAATCAATTGTGATTTTATTTTCTCGAAAAGCTTTCGAATTGAATGCTAAACCATCAATTTCATTTTTTAAATCTAAGGCTAAATTCGATTCAAATTCTGATGAGGTTTCTTGTAGTTTGGCTTTAAAACTAAATAATATCAGAAGGCTAAATACACAGCTAATTAATTTGATGTTTTTCGATTTCATTTGGATGTACTATTTACCGCAATATTACATCTGAATAAAGATTTGAGTGTTATTTAACCATTAAGAAATAGTTACAAATATCAAGTAATTAATAAGAAATGATGTTTTCGTTTTTGAAATCATTTTCAATTACACCGTCACGTAAACGAATAATCCTGTGTGCATGAGCGGCAATATCTTCTTCATGTGTTACCAAAATCACTGTATTTCCATTGGCATGAATTTCGCCAAAAAGTTTCATAATTTCCACTGAAGTTTTACTATCTAAGTTCCCTGTTGGTTCATCGGCTAAAATAATAGAAGGTTTATTAACCAAGGCTCTACCAACAGCCACACGCTGGCGTTGTCCACCAGAAAGTTGATTCGGTTTATGGTCCATTCTGTCCGCTAAACCTACTTGAGTTAGAACTTCTGTAGCGCGTTTGTTTCTTTCGTCTTTAGAAAAACCTGCGTAAACCATTGGTAAAGCAACATTGTCTAAAGCTGTAGTACGAGGCATCAAGTTAAAGGTTTGAAAAACGAAACCGATTTCTTTGTTTCTAATTTCTGCCAATTCGTCATCGTGCATTTCGCTAACTTGCTTTCCATTTAAAATATAACTTCCAGAAGTTGGTGTATCTAAACAACCCAAAATGTTCATTAAAGTCGATTTTCCAGAACCAGATGGTCCCATTAGCGCCACATATTCCCCTTTATTAATTAGTAAATCGATTCCTTTTAATACGTTTACCGTTTCGTTTCCTAATTGGAAATCACGTGTAATGCCTTTAATGTCAATTATTGGAGTGCTCATTTTAGTAAACAGTTTTCAGTTAAATGTTTCTAATAAGTATCGGAAAAGATAGATTTGTTACACTAGACTTTTAAAATTGTTAAATTTCGGTATATTTGAAAAAAAATAAAAAAAATGAAAAACCATTTATTTAGAATAATATTTTTGTTCTCTTTTTTATCTAATGCACAAAATGCAGCAGTTATAGAAAATACATTTAATATCAATAATATATCAAACGTAAGTGGTGGTTCTTATAGAGTGAATAAATGTTTTTCCCAATTGGATGGTAAGGTCATTTTAAACTTTGAATTTGTAGGAGAATTGTTTAATGGAGTTGCAGCTAGACGTGTAGAAAGGCTAAATGTTGACGGAACATTAGATACAAGTTATAATGTTGGAGGCTCTGGATTTAATACTCCAATTGGTGATATATATTTTTTTCCTAATGGTAAAGCTTTAGTTTCAGGGAATTTTACTCAATACAACGGAGTAGATTATAGAGGTTTAGTTATGTTAAACGATGATGGATCTATTGATTCTTCGTTTTCAACAAATTTAAACGGAAGTGTTTCTGGAATTTTAGTACAAACTGATGGTAAAATTATTATTGGTGGTAGTTTTACTGATTATAATGGAGTTATTTTTAACAGAATTTTGAGATTGAATACTGATGGAACAATAGATTCATCATTTGATATTGGTACAGGTTTTAATAATGCTGTGACTTCAATTCTACAATTGCCAAATGGTAAAATTATAATTGGTGGTTTCTTTACTTCTTACAATGGTGTTACTGCAAATAGAATAATTTCATTGAATTCTGATGGAAGTATTGATTCTAGTTTTGTACCAGGTTTAGGGTTTAATGCAAAGGTTAGTACATTGTGTCTTTCGTTTGATAGTAAATTATATGTTGGTGGAACTTTTACTAATTATAATGGAGTTGTAAATAATAGAATTGTAAAGATTAATTTTGATGGAAGTATTGATAATTCTTTTGTTAGTGGCACAGGCTTTAATTCTGAAGTAACCAAAATTGTTACATTACCTGACGGAAATATAGCTGTAATTGGACTTTTTTCCCAGTATAATGGTAGCGGAAATTATCATAACATTAAATTAGATAACATTGGGCAGGTTCAATCAAATTCTGTAATTACAACTAGTTATAATATAAAAGATATTTCTGTTCAAAATAATAATAAAATAGTACTAGTTGGCGACTTTCCATCAGTTGGAAATACAGTAGTTAATGGAATTGTGAAATTAAATAATGACGAAACCGTTGATATATCATTTGCAATAGGTGTTGGTTTTAATTGGATTGTAAATAAATCTAAGGAAGTTAGCGGAGGTAAAATACTCGTATGTGGTGATTTTACACTTTATAATAATGTTTCTTTTAAATTTTTTGGAAGGCTTAATCAAGATGGTTCTATCGATAGTTCATTTAATATTGGTAGTGGATTTAATAAGGTTGTAAATAGTTTTGAAATACAACCAGATGGTAAAATTATTGTTGTTGGGAATTTTACAGAATTTAATGGAGTTTCTGCAAATAGAATTATAAGATTAAATGAAGACGGAACTATTGATTCTTCTTTTAATATTGGTATTGGATTAAATGACTATGCGAATAACGCTATTATTGAATCAGATGGTAAAATAATTGTTTCAGGTAATTTTACTTCATACAATAGTAATATTACGGCGCATAAAGTTATAAGGTTAAATATTGATGGAAGTTTGAGTTATACATATTCAGGAATAAACTTCCCACCTTCAGCCATTGCTTTACAACAAGATGGGAAATTATTAGTTGCATATAATGATACGAGTAATAATACTTCTTACATTAAAAGATTTAATACAGATGGCTCTTTCTCAGTATTTAATTGTATCCATAGTAATAGTAATATAAGTCTTTATGTTGGAGGAGGAGCAGGTTTTTTGAAAATATTACCTTTAGCCGATGGGAAAATATTAGTAGGAGGTAACTTTAATACACTTACAAAAAATTTCATGAGATTAACTTCATCAGGAACTGTTGATGCAACTTTTAATACAGGTACTGGTTTTAACGGAACCGTAAGAACTATTTATTTACAACCAGATAATAAAGTATTAGTTGGCGGAACATTTAATACTTTTAATTCTTCAGTCGCTCCTTTTCTTGTAAGGTTAAACATTACCAATACTATTGATAGTTCATTTAATACTGGTATAGGTTTTAAAGGAAGTGTATATGATATCTATGTGCAATCTGATGGTAAAATTTTGATAAGTGGCGCAATGGTTAATTACGCAACATATACTGTCGGTGGATTAGCAAGATTAATTGGTGGAGGGTTTTATAGTCTTTCAGGTCAAAATAAAATTGATACAAATTTAAATGGTTGTGATAGTAGTGATTACGCTTTTTCAAATTTAAAAATGAATTTTAATGATGGCTTTTCAAATTATGATTTTTTTGTAAATAATTCAGGGGATTATTCCTTTTTATTAGCTGAAGGTAGTTATACAATTACACCAATAGTAAATTCTAATTTTTCTATAAATCCAACAAGTGTTTCTGCTATATTTCCTTCGCAATTCACATCTTTGGTACAAAATTATTGTATTACACCATTGAATAGTAGTTATTCAGATTTAGACATACAAATTATTCCTCTAAATGCTGCAAGACCAGGGCTTAATGCCAAATATAAAATAGTCTATAAAAACAAAGGTATTATTACTCAATCAGGAAATATTAATTTAAGTTTTAATGACGAAGTTGCGGATTTAGTTAGCTCAAATCCAAGTTTTACAACTCAGAGTTCAAATTTATTATCTTGGAATTATTTAAATTTAAACCCACAAGAAGTTCGAACAATTATTGTAGAGTTTAATTTGAATTCTCCGATTGAAACGCCACCACTAAATATTGGAAATGTATTAAGTTTTGAAGCTAGTATTATTAATGCATTATCTGATTTTACTCCAAGCGATAATAATTTTACGTTAAATCAAAATATTGTAAACTCTTATGATCCAAATGATAAGACTTGTTTAGAAGGTGATTTTGTAGGTGTTGACAGAATTGGTGATTTTGTGCATTATTTAATTCGTTTTGAAAATAATGGTACTGCAAATGCAGAATTTATTAGGATTGAAGATTTTATAGATTTGTCTAAGTTTGATATTTCTACATTGGAACCATTAAATGGTAGCCATTCGTTCATTACTAAAATATCAAATGGCAACAAAGTTGAATTTTATTTCAATAATATAAACTTACCGTTTGATGATGCTAATAATGATGGTTATGTTATGTATAAGATTAAATTAAAATCTACATTACAAATAGGTGATTCCTTTAGTAATACTGCAAATATCTATTTTGATTTTAATTCTGCAATAGTAACTAATACAGCAGTTTCAACGATTGCTACACTTGCTTCTGAGGATTTTTCTGAAAGTAATGTTTTTAGTATATATCCAAACCCAGTTAAAAATTCATTATCAATCTATTTAAAAACTGATGTGAATATTAAAGTTATTTATATTTATAATAGTTTAGGACAATTAGTTTTAACTAATTCGAATTTTAAAAATAATGAATCTGTTGATTTGTCAATGTTAAGTTCAGGACATTATTTTATGAAGTTAGAAACAGAAGAAAATATTTTAAATTGTAAGTTTATTAAGGAATAATTTTAAAGATAATTTTACTCATACATTTTATGAAATAACATTAAATGTATGAGTTCTATTTCAATTTCTATAAATATATTTTACTTAAGCTTACGTTCGAATCACAAAATGTTCTTTTTCTTGCTCAGCTCTGAAAAATACAATTCCCCATTGGAACGTGTCAATTGTAACTTTTACTTTTGGATGCTTTTTTATGATTTCCCACGCATTTTCCATTTCTGCAGACCAATGAATATCGTCAAAAATCCATACAGAATCATTGGTAATTGTAGGTAATAATAATTCAAAATACTCTAATGTTGCTTTTTGAGAATGGTTGCCGTCGAAGTAAATTAGGTTATGAGTTATGGGTTTTGGGTTTTGAGTTTTGAAATAGCTAGAAAATTCAGTGGTTATGCATTCAACATTATTTATATTGAATTTTTGAAATTGCACTTGAGCTTGTTCTTGAGTTTTTGGACAACCTTCTAAAGAAATTAGTTTCGCGTTTTTATTACCTAAAGATAGAGCAGAAGTCGCTAATCCTAATGAAGTTCCGATTTCTAAAATATTTTCTGGTTGAAAATAACGGACAATTCTGAATAATAATTCGGCTCTTTTTGGAGAAATTCCAGCAGTTTGCGCAATTTTTGATATTTGTCTGGTGTTCGATTTAAAAACGCGTGAACCCGCACCAAAATCAGTGACTTCAATAGTGTTTTTGTTTTGTAAAAGTGAATTTCTGTATTGTTTTAAAACTTCATATTCTGGATATTTCGTTTTGTCGTAAAAGCATTTCGTAACCAAATTAAATACAAATGGCGAATGTACTCCGTGTTCGTTTTTGGAGTGATATAGGAATTTTATGTATGATTTAATTTGTTGTAACACAGAGATTCAGAAAGATTTTTACAGAGATTCACAAAGAAAATAAAGCTTAGCTAAACTTTGTATTATCTTTATGAATCTCTGCGTAATTATTACTCAATTTTGCTAGACAGTTCAAACCAACGCTCTTCTTTTTCTTCTAAAGATTGAATGATTTTTTGTAATTCATTCGCTTTCGCTTCGATTTTATCATCTGCCACTTTTCCGTCAGCAAATTCTTGTTCGATTTGTTTTTTGTTGTATTCTAAATCTTTAATTTCTTTTTCAATTTTATTAAATTCCTTTTGTTCATTGAAATTTAATCCTGATTTGGCTGGTTGATTTTGTTTCCAACTTCCTTTGTCAGTACTAACACTATTTAAAACTTTTGGTTCTACCGAATCTTCATAACTTCTAAAATCAGAGTAATTCCCTGGGAAATCTTCAATTTCACCTTGACCTCTAAATACAAATAAGTGATCTACAATTTTATCCATGAAATATCTATCGTGACTCACAACAAGTAAGCATCCAGGGAAATCTAATAAGAAACTTTCTAATACATTTAACGTAACAATATCTAAATCGTTAGTTGGCTCATCCAAAATTAAGAAATTCGGATTCTGAATTAAAACCGTACATAAATACAAACGTTTTAGTTCACCACCACTTAATTTTTCCACAAAATCGTATTGTTTTTTTGCATCAAATAAGA
>JAUMDQ010000157.1:0-1941 GCA_032121715.1 Flavobacterium sp. | reverse complement strand
GCTCTAACAATTGTGAAGCCGAAATAATTTTTCCTTTCGTAAGTGGAATATATTCACCGTATTCTTTAATAATATCAATAACTTTTTGTCCTGGTTTTGGATTGATTCCACTTTGCGTGTAATACCCAATTTTAATCGTATCACCAATAATTACTTTACCAGAATCTGGTTCCATAGTTTTGGTTAAAATGTTTAGGAATGTAGATTTACCCGTTCCATTTTTACCAATAATTCCAATACGTTCACCACGTTGAAACGCGTATGTAAAGTCTTTTAAAATGGTTCTGTCAGGGAAATTTTTGTTCAATTTTACCATTTCGATAATCTTGCTTCCCATTCGTTCCATGTTAATTTCAAGCTCCACCACATTTTCCTTACGGCGACTTTCCGCTTTTTCTTTAATCGTGTAAAAATCATCTTGACGCGATTTCGATTTGGTAGTTCTGGCTTTTGGTTGACGTCGCATCCAAGCTAATTCCTTAATGAAAAGGTTTTGTGCTTTATCAATACTAGAGTTTTCAGAAATTTGACGTTCTTCTTTTTTCTCTAAATAATACGAATAATTTCCTTTGTATTGGTATAGTTTTCCGTTATCTAATTCGATAATTTCGTTACAAACACGCTCCAAAAAGAAACGGTCGTGCGTCACCATGAATAACGTAATGTTTTCTTTCGCGAAATAATCTTCTAACCATTCAATCATCTCTAAATCTAAGTGATTGGTAGGTTCATCTAAGATTAATAAATCGGGTCTGTTAATTAATATGATTGCTAATGATAAACGTTTTTTTTGTCCACCCGAAAGTTTATTTACTTTCAGTTTTAAATCTTCTAATTTTAATTTCGATAAAATTTGTTTGTATTGCGTTTCAAAATCCCAAGCATTAAAACGATCCATATCATCAAAAGCTTTCTGATATTTGTCTTCGTCTTCTGGATTTTCTAACGCTTTTTCGTAGTTTCTAATAACTTGTAAAACTTCATTGTCCGAAGCAAAAATGCTTTCTTCAATGGTTAATTCGTCTTGTAAATTAAAATTCTGACTCAAAAAAGCCATTTTAATTCCTTTTCGAATCACCACTTGTCCCGTATCAGGCTCATCAAAACCATTAATCATATTCATAATGGTAGTTTTACCCGAACCATTTTTCGCTATAAAAGCAATTTTTTGATCTTTATTAATTCCGAAAGAAATGTCTTTAAAAAGGACACGTTCTCCGTATGATTTTGATATGTTTTCTACTGAAAGGTAATTCATTTTCTTAATGCTAAACTCGAAGTTCATTTTTCGAATTGCAAAAGTAAGGTTTTTAAATAAACTTTCTAGGGTAGAAATATTGTAACTTTCTAACTTTAAATATATCTTCGCACAATGCAACTATCTGTAATCATCCTTAACTATAACGTTCGCTATTTTTTAGAGCAATGTGTTTTAAGTGTTCAAAAAGCACTTGTTAACCTTGATGCTGAAATTATCGTAGTCGATAATAATTCATCGGATGATAGTTGCGAAATGATGAGACAATTGTTTCCAAACATCAAACTTATTGAAAACCCAGTAAATGTGGGTTTTCCGAAAGGAAATAATATTGCTGTTGCCGAAGCTAAAGGTGAATATATTTGTGTTTTAAATCCAGATACCATTGTTTCAGAAGATACTTTTGAAAAAATATTGAATTTTTGTCATTCTGAACTTGTTTCAGAATCTAAATTGGGAATTATCGGATGCAAACTTATTGATGGAACAGGGAATTTTCTCCCTGAAAGTAAGCGTGGAGTTCCAACTCCTTGGGTCGCTTTTACCAAAATTTTCGGATTGTATAAAATTTCTAATGTTTTTGGAAAATATTATGCTCAGCATATTACCGAAAATCAATCGGGGAAAGTGGATATTTTGGTTGGTGCTTTTATGATTATGAAACGCGATTTGTATTTGCAGGT
>JAUMDQ010000156.1:3314-4635 GCA_032121715.1 Flavobacterium sp. | reverse complement strand
GTGATTAATAGAGAACACAATAAAATTATTTTCTTCATTTTTCTAGATTTAAGAATTTTGTTAAATAATAAAGAGGCTTGATTAAAGCTATTTTAAAAAAATATTTCATCTTCGGATTGCATGAAAATTTCGTGTCAAAAAGCGTTTTCAATACCTTAAAAACGATTGAAGAACGTGTAAAATACGTTACTTATGAAGAAATAGCTGTTAGAAAAACAAAAAGTTATTCAACAGAAATAACAAATGCTTTAAAATTTATTTCGAATACGCCATTTGGTTTAGAATTAGATTTAGATGCGATTCCAAACATTCACAGTAGCGCCATGACATTAAGCGGATTTAGTGTAGAAAAAACGCGTCATTTTATCCATTTAGTTGGAAAAGAAGAAAATGCAAGTTATTTTCACATTTGCGAAGGCGCGCCTGATTTGGATTTATCAATCAATAATCATTTAACAGGAAAATTAATCGCGACACTAATTTTAGACTTCATAAAGAGTAAAAAACCAACTGAACATTAAGAAAATAACACTTGAGAAAAAAACTTTATAATTTTTGTAAAAAAATGTTGGATTTCGAGATTGAAGTTTTAAATTTGTAAAATCAAGAAAAGAATTAAGTTGTAATGAGCGAATTGTCAAAAGTTATTGATTCTTTAGAAGTAAAGTTCTTTAAATTATCTAAGAAAATAGAAAATTTAGAGCAATTGAACGAAAGTTTGTCTAAAGAATTGAGAGAAATAAAGCAGACAGCCCAACACGAAAATGAGAAAGTAAACTCATTGAAAAACGAGTTGGAAAGCTTACGAATCACAAATTCTCTTCTAGGCAGTGAAGAATACAAGAAAGAAACAAAACTGAAAATAAATTCGTTGATTAGAGAAATCGACTATTGTATAGCTCAACTTTCTGAATAATATTATGGCAGAAAAGTTAAAAATAAAAATTTCAATTGCAGACCGAGTCTATCCATTAACAGTGGAAACCACTCAGGAAGAAGGTTTAAGAACGGCATCTAAAAAAATTGACGCTACTATTAAAAAATTTGAAGCCAGCTATGCCGTAAGAGATAAGCAAGATGTATTAGCCATGTGTGCTTTACAATTCGCTTCTCAAATCGAACAAACACAAATAGATACCTCTACAGATACTGTGGAAGCATTCGAAAGATTAAAAAAACTCGACGAAAAAATTGAAGGTTTACTTTCAAAATAAGAGAATACGTTCATACAAAAACACTAAAGTACTGCCCACATTAGTAAATATTTGATAAACTCAACACTAACAATTAAACGAGTGAATTTGTAATAGTAAAGCATGTC
>JAUMDQ010000156.1:0-3304 GCA_032121715.1 Flavobacterium sp. | reverse complement strand
AAGTTAAGGGCGTTAAGGCAGCAGCCGCTCGCGCTCGTAAAGCTCTAGGTGAACTTGGCAAGTTGTCAAAGGTTCGTCGTGCTGAGATTCAGGATAAGAAGAACGCTGCCAGCGCAGCCTAAGGAGATATAAAATGCAAGGATCAATTTCCAATTCAAAGCAATATGTAATTGACGGTATGAATCGAGTTTATTCAAACACCTGATGTGGGCTTTTTTATTAAACTAAACTAAACTATGGAATTAACAAGTATAATAATTGGAATCGTTGTCGGATTGGCTATAGGATTTGCAATTGCTAAATTTTTAGAAAAAAGCAATGTTTCAAACCTAATCAAAAATGCTAAAAAAGAAGCGGGTTCAATTTTAAGAGATGCTAAATCAGAAGCTGAAGCTGAAAAGAAAAATAAGCTATTACAAGCCAAAGAGAAATTTTTAGAATTAAAATCGGAACACGAAAAGGAAATTTTGTCAAAAGACAAAAAAATGGCAGAAGCCGAAAAAAGAACGAGAGATAAAGAATCTCAGATTTCTAATGAATTAGCCAAAGCAAAGAAAGTAAACGATGAAGCAGAAGCTAAAATCACAGAATACAATACCAAAATTGAAAACTTAGAGAAAAAATCTCAAGAAGTTGATAAACTACATAAAAGTCAGATTGAGCAATTAGAAGTAATTTCTGGTTTATCTGCAGAAGAAGCTAAAAACCAATTGGTTGAAAGTTTAAAAGCAGAAGCAAGAACAAATGCAATGGCGCATATTCAAGAAACGATTGAAGAAGCGAAAATGCAAGCACAACAAGAAGCTAAGAAAATCATTATCAGCACAATCCAACGTGTAGGTACGGAAGAAGCGGTTGAAAATTGCGTTTCTGTATTCAACATTGAATCTGACGATGTAAAAGGTAGAATTATCGGTAGAGAAGGAAGAAACATTAGAGCTATTGAAGCAGCGACTGGAGTTGAAATCATTGTAGATGACACACCAGAAGCTATTATCTTATCTTGTTTCGATCCTGTAAGAAGAGAAATTGCACGTTTAGCACTACATAAATTGGTTACTGACGGTCGTATTCACCCAGCTCGTATTGAAGAAGTGGTTGAAAAAACGAAAAAACAAATCGAAGAAGAAATCATCGAAGTAGGTAAACGTACGGTTATCGATTTAGGAATTCACGGTTTACATCCAGAATTGATTAAAATTGTAGGCCGAATGAAATACCGTTCTTCTTACGGACAAAACTTATTACAACACTCAAGAGAAGTTTCTAAATTATGTGGTTTAATGGCTGCAGAATTAGGATTGAACGTGAAATTAGCGAAAAGAGCTGGTTTATTACACGATATTGGAAAAGTTCCAGATACAGAAAGCGAATTGCCTCATGCTATTCTAGGTATGCAATGGGCAGAGAAATATGGTGAAAAAGAAGAAGTTTGTAACGCAATTGGAGCACACCACGATGAAATTGAAATGAAATATTTAATTTCTCCAATTATACAAGTGTGTGATGCGATTTCTGGAGCAAGACCAGGCGCGCGTCGTCAAGTGTTAGATTCTTACATTCAACGTTTGAAAGATCTTGAAGAAGTGGCTTATAGTTTTCCTGGAGTTAAAAATGCTTACGCAATTCAGGCTGGTAGAGAATTACGTGTATTAGTAGAAAGTGAAAAAGTTTCAGACGATTTAGCAGCAACATTATCATTTGAAATTTCACACAAAATTCAAACGGAAATGACTTATCCAGGTCAAGTTAAAGTAACTGTAATTAGAGAAACTAGAGCGGTTAATATCGCGAAGTAGACTCTAAAATAACATATTTAAAAGTCCGTTCCAATAATTGGGACGGACTTTTTTTATACCTATTAATAGTATAATAATTCGTCATAATAATATAACAAAAAACATTGCAAACCAATCTAACTTTACAACATCAAAATTAGCAATCAACATTAGAGAGATTTAAAAATCTAGTTTTTAACCAAAATTTATTATTATGAAAAAAGTCATTTTATTACTTACAAGTTTTATTTCAGTAACTGCATTTTCTCAAGAAGAAGCAAAGAGTTCAGGCGACGCTAGATTTGGAATTAAAGGTGGATTAAATTATACTACCGTAACCAAAGGAGATTTTGAAGAAGGTTTAGATCCAAGAACTAGTTTTCATATTGGATTTGTGGGCGAAATTCCATTAATTGGAAAAGCAATTTCACTTCAACCTGAGGTATTATATTCAAGACAAGGTTTTGAAAACAACTTCGTATTTTTAGGTACCAATTACAAAGACGAATACCAAGTGGATTATATTAATGTCCCTGTTTTATTAAAATTAAGAGCAGGAAACGTACTTTCATTTGAAGTTGGTCCGCAATTTGGATTAAAAATTAATGAAAAAGTAGTGAGCAACAACACCGAAGTAGAAAGAGACGATATCAATGAATTTGACACAGCATTAGCAGGAGGTGTTTCCTTAAATTTTGAAGAATTCTTCATAACAGGAAGATACACCTATAGTTTAAATGAAATTATAAAAGATTCTAACAGTAAAAATTCTGTATTCCAAGTCGGAGTGGGTTTTAAATTTTAATATGGTTTAAAGCATTAAAAAAGTCCGGTTTCGTGTGAAATCGGACTTTTTATTTAACTAAATATTTTTTAAGTCTACTTATTTTTTCCCGACAGGTTTTTTCGTTTTTCCGTTGATTACTTTAATCGCCACATACATAAACAAAATAAAAGAAAGCAATCTCAAAAACATAAATATACTTTCGCTTTGCATAAAACTTAAAAATTTCAAATCAAATGGTAAAGCTAAAAAGGCTGCAATTACAGCAATTAATAGCAATTTTGAATTGGTCATATTTTTAAAAAAATTCATCATACTTTATAAATTAATTAAAGAAAGAATCAACAAACTCTGATTTATTAAACACTTGTAAATCTTCAATTCCTTCACCTACTCCAATATATTTTACTGGAATTTGAAATTGATCTGAAATACCTATTACGACACCACCTTTTGCAGTTCCGTCTAATTTTGTTACGGCTAAACAAGAAACTTCTGTAGCAGCTGTAAATTGTTTGGCTTGTTCAAAAGCGTTTTGTCCTGTAGAACCATCAAGTACCAACATAACGTCATTTGGTGTATTTGGAACTACTTTTTGCATTACATTTTTCACTTTGGTTAATTCGTTCATTAAACCCACTTTATTGTGTAAACGACCTGCTGTGTCAATAATGACAACATCTGCATTTTGTGCTACAGCAGATTGTAACGTATCAAAAGCAACAGAAGCTGGGTCAGAACC